>JACAEW010000099.1 GCA_013388675.1 Syntrophaceae bacterium
CGAATCGTCCGTGGGGGGACACTGGGGGCGGGAGTTTCGGCGAACGGGGTATGACGGAATGATCCTCCTGGGGAAAGCGGATCGGCCCGTGTATCTGTTCCTACAGGACGACCGGCTGGAAATCAAAGATGCGGGCCACCTGTGGGGGAAGGACACCTTCGAAACCAACTTCATTCTCAAGAAAGAATGCGGAGACAAGGCTCAGGTTTCCTGCATCGGACCGGCCGCGGAGAAGCTGGTTCGATACTGTGGGGTCTTCACCGACGGGGCGGATGCCCGGACTGCGGGCCGCTGCGGGCTGGGGACCCTGATGGGGTCGAAGAAGGTGAAGGCGATTGTTGTCCGGGGAACTCAGGAAATTCCCGTCCAGAACCCCGAATCGCTGCGGGCCAGCATGAAAGAACTGGTTCCTAACTTGACCGGCAAACTGAAAGGGATTAGTACGTTTGGTACTCCGGGAATCGTGGTCCCCTGTGAATCCCTGGGGGACCTTCCGGTCCGGAACTGGGGACAGGGAAAATACACGGAGGGCGCCCAGAAGCTGAGCGGCCAGCTTATGAAAGAAAAATATTTAAAGAAACAGTTTTTCTGCGCCGGTTGCCCGGTGGGCTGTGGACGCGTGGTCGGTGGGACCCTAGACCTTGCGCTGGAAGAGACCGGGGGGCCGGAATATGAAACTCTCGCCATGTTGGGGTCCAACCTGCTGGTGGATGATATGACGGCCGTAATGCGTTTAAATGAACTGGTCAACCGATTGGGGATGGACACCATCGAAGCCGGCGCAGTGGTTGCGTTCTGCATGGAATTGGCGGAGAAGGGATTGATCGGATCGAAGGAGCTGGGAGAGCTGGACCTGAAATGGGGAAATGCCCGAGCCGCCGAGGGTTTGATCCGCATGATCGCCCGACGCGAGGGATTCGGGGACCTCCTGGCGGAAGGGCTGCAGGCGACCGCCCAAAAGGTTGGCGGCATGGCTTCCGAGTACGCGGTCCAGATCAACAACATGGCCTTGCCGGCCCACGACCCGAGGGCATATTCCAGTCTGGCCCTGACGTATGCCACTTCGGCCCGCGGCCCCTGCCATACCAGCGCTTTCACTTTCTGGTTCGAGAGGGCATCGACCTTCCCCGAACTGGGGATCGACAAAGTGCTCGACCGGTTTCAATCGGAGGGGAAACCCGAGATCGTTGTAAAAATCCAGAATGCCGTGGCAGTGTGGGAAAATCTGTGCCTTTGTAAGTTTTCCATCCTGGGCGGAGTGCAGTTGAAAGACGTCTGCAGCTGGTTAAAAGATGTGGCGGGCTGGGATTTTTCCAATCAGGACTTTCTTGAAATCGGAGAGCGTTGCATCAACTTGAAGCGAAAATTGAACGTGGGGTGGGGAATGAGCCGGAAGAACGATACCTTGCCCCTGAGAGTCCTGACCCACCGCGTGGACGACGGCGGCTGCGGAAGGCATCTCCCCCCGTTCAACGTCATGCTGGCCGATTATTATGAAAAGCGGGGCTGGAACAAAGAGGGGATTCCCACCAAAGAGACCTATTCAAGACTGGGGATCTGAAACCGGCAGGGGCAATCAGGCGAAACGCGTGACGGGTCGCCCCCGCAATCGGCAAGATCTGACGTGAATATTCAAATTGAACTCATAGGATTTCCAGTCATTTATGATCTATTCCCCGCAGGTCCGCATCCTTACAGCCTATCGGGGAATACCCTTCTCCATTTGGTCAACGACCTGATCGCCCGGCATGACTCGCGGATGAAAGAGGCTCTCCTTGACAGTGGGGCGGGGGCTTTGGACCCGACGATTCAAATCAGGATCAACCAAACATGGATCCCCAGAGAAAAGATTCCCGAACAAAAGTTGGAAGAGGGAGATCGGGTCACCTTTATGAAATTGCTGGCGGGGGGATGAGTCTGAGACGTCAAAAGGTATCTATCCTAGATTAACATAAATGATGCAAAAATACCCCCCTTTGAAAAAGGGGGGAAAGGGGGGATTTTATTGGAGAGCCTGGCTCAGAAATCCCCCCCGCCCCCCTTTCCTAAAGGGGGGCCAAAGGTCACCAGCGGTGAAATCCTGCAACAATGTCTGGAACGTATTTTGACCCAATGGAATCGGGGCTGCGGAAGCGCTTGCAGAGAATATTTATTCACTTGTTGAGTTAAGCCGGGAAACGGAAGGAGAACTATGACGAGCGAGCTAACGCGCATGCCATTCGAAAGCCTGAAAAATTTCTGCCGCCAGGCATACCTGAAGGTCGGGGTTCCGGCTGAAGAAGCGGAGATTGTGGCCGACCTTCTGGTTCGGTCTGACCTGCGCGGGGTGGAGACCCACGGGGTGACTCGGCTGCCCATCTATATCCAGCGTCTGCAGAAGGGATACGTGCGGAAGGAAGCCAAAATTACCGTGGTAAAAGAAAAAGGTCCGACAGCCTTCCTGGATGCCCATGGGTCCATGGGGCATATTTCCGCATATCGGGGGATGGAGAAGGCCATTGACAAGGCGGGGGAGTTCGGCATCGGTTGGGTGTCGGTGAAGGACAGCGGCCATTTCGGCGTTGCCGGGCTTTTCCCAATCATGGCTTTGAAGAAGGACTTCGTCGGGTACCTTTTTACCAACTCCGCCCCCATGATGTTTCCCTGGGGAGGCCGCGAGCGGATTATCGGCAATAACCCCTTGGCCTACGCCATCCCTGCCGGAAAGTATCCGCCCGTGGTCCTGGATTTCTCGCTGAGCGTTGTACCTTCGGGTAAACTGATTCTATCCCGGAAAAAGGGGGAGAAGATCCCCCTGGGATGGGCTTTCGATAAGAACGGCTTGCCCACGGAGGACCCTTATGAGGGCTATGAAGGGGGCGGTTCGTTGGCCCCCGTGGGCGGACACAAGGGATACGGCCTGGTCCTGGTCCATGAGATGCTCACCTCCGTGCTGACCGGGGGGAAGTGAACCCGGAACATCAAGAGCCTCTATGAAGAAGACCCGAGCGGCATCCAGGGCACCTGCCACACCTTCATGGCCCTGGACCCGGACTGTTTTATCGGGCGCGAAGAATTCCAAAGGAACGTGGACGCCTACATTGAGAGCATCAAAGGAAGCGCCAAGGCCCCCGGCACGGAAGAAATTTTAGTCCCCGGCGAGCCGGAGTATCGCACGGAGCAGCAGTTCTTGACGGAGGGGATTCCTCTGGCCCCCAATACGGTAAAAGATTTGGGCGTTTTAGCTAAGTCGCTGGGCATCCCTTTTTTGCCCGATAAAGCTTGATGGACACGTAAAAAGTCTTCTCAGCCGTCACCCCTGCGAAAGCCGAGGATCAGAAATTATGGGATATAATGGATTTCGGTCTCCGCCGGTTGGTTGGAGGGAAGACGGAAGACCGGGCGTAAGCTTTGGCCGCCCTACTTCAAAGTGAACCCACCGTCGACATAAATAACCTGCCCCGTCATGGCATCGTTTTTCGCCAGGAAAACAAAGGCGTCGGCGATTTCCTCTTCGGTAACCCAACGCTTTAAACAGGTTTGGCCGATAAAAAAGTCGATCATCTCCCGGCTCATGTTGTCATAAGAACGGGTCTTCACAAACCCCGGAGCCACAGCGTTGACCTGAATCCTGGGGGCGACCTGTTTGGCCAGGGTCCTCGTAAAGCTGTTGATTCCCGCCTTGGCCGCCGAGTAAACGATCGCCCGCCCGCCGTGTTCCCACCCGCGGATGGAGCTGGTGTTTAAGATTTTTCCGGCGCCCTGCTTTTCCATGATTCCCACCGCCATTTGCGCGCAGAGCATGGGGCCAATCAGGTCCGTGCGGATCATCTCGGCCATATCCTCAAACGACGCTTCCATGAAGGGAACCTTGTCCGTCCCGATGGCGGCGTTATTGATCAGCACATCGATTTTCCCGCAGTGATCGAGCGCGATTTGGAAAAGCCTTTCCACGTCCTTCGGGTCGGAGACATCCGCCTGAACCAGGATAGCGGAACCACCCTTCTTGATTATCGCATCCCTTGTTTCCTCTGCCCCTTTGCGGTTGACATGATAATTCACGACGAGTCTTGCCCCTTCCTCCGCAAAACGGACCGCGGTGGCCCTCCCGATCCCGCTGGACGACCCGGTGATTAAAACGACTTTCTCGGTTAGGTTCATACGGCTTTTCCTTTTGTCTTTGTTCTTACATCCCTTTGGAAATCCTCGCCAGCCCCATCAGCCCTTCCTGAAAGAGGCTCGAGTCCATGAGCCGAAGCTGGGGCGAGACCAGAGGGGTAAACTTCATCTGGGAGAGAATATGGCGCTCCATCTCCACCCCGGGGGCGATCTCGGTGATCACCATGCCTTCCCGCACCCGTTCAAGCACGGCCCGCTCGGTGATGAACATGACCTTCTGGCCCTTCTGGGCGGCGTAATCTCCGCTAAAGGTGATCTGCTCCACCCGTTCGACGAATTTCTTATGCGCCCCCTCATGGACGATTTCGATCTTTCCCCCGCCCACCCGGCTCTTCAACCCTCCCGCGGTGAAAGTCCCGCAAAAGATGATTTGCTTCGCTCCCTGGGATATATTGACGAACCCCCCCGTTCCCGCCAGGTTTTCCCCGAACCGGCTGGCATTGACGTTTCCGTGGGAGTCCGCTTCGGCAAAGCCCAAGAAAGCCATATCCAGCCCCCCGCCGTCGAAAAAATCGAACTGGTAAGGCTGGTCGATCACCGCTTCGTAGTTGGACATCACCCCGAAAAGGACCCCCGGAGCCGGGATTCCTCCGATGAGGCCCTGCTCGATATAGACCGTCATCCGGTCGTCGATGCCTTCTTCCGCGGCCACGGAGGCCACACCGTCCGGCATGCCTACGCCCATATTGATAACGACCCCCGGGACCAGCTCAAGCGCCCCCCGCCGCCCGATAACCTTACGTTCGTTCAATTCCATTCTATCGAGGGTCTCGAGAGGAACCTTGACCTCCCCGCTGAATGCGGGGTTATATTCGCCCGCAACGGTCTGCCATTGTCCGGGATGCACCACGATGCGATCCACCAAGCCGGCCGGAACCTTGACATTCTTGGCCGGTATGGTTCCGGCTTTTACCAGCCGCTTCACCTGGGCGATCACCAGGCCGCCCGAGTTGTGGGCCGCCATCGCCAAGGGCAACGTATCCAGCCAGGCTGGTTCGAGCTCCAGGCTGATATTTCCTCCTTCATCGGCCGTGCTTCCGCGGATGAAGGCCACCTGGATCGGGAACGTCCGGTAGAAAAGCCATTCTCTCCCCCCCAGCTCTACCACCTGAACATAGTCCTCGGTGCAGCGCCGGTTCAGCTTGCCCCCTTGTAACCTTGGGTCTACGAAGGTCCCGAGTCCCACGGCGGTTATCAAACCCGGTCTTCCGCCGGCCACCTCCCGAAGCCATTGGGACATGACCCCCTGGGGCAGGTTGTATCCCTCGATCTTTTCTTCAAGAACCAGCTTCGCCATGAGGGGAGCCATGCCGTAATGGCCGCCGATGACCCGTTTCACCAGACCCGCGTGGGCCAGATAACCCAGCCCGGTCGTCTTGCGGTCGCCCAGACCGGAAACATGAAAGAGGGTAAGGTTCCTGGGCCTCCCGGTTTCGAGAAAACGCTCTCCGAGGGTCTTGATCAGAAGGTCGGGTTCGACGTTGCCGCCCCCGGCTCCATGGAGCGCTACCACGTCGCCATCCTTCACCAGGTCCACGGCTTCGCGGGCGCCGATGAGCTTATTGGGCATCTCTTTCCTCCCGGGAAATTTTTGGGAATTTCTCCACCGCGGTTCCATCGAGAACCATGACCCCCTTCTGGTTGCGCACTACGGTTCTTATGATCAGGGCTCTTCGGTTCAGATCGATTTCGCGGACCTCGACCTCAGCGTACACCGTGTCCCCGAAATAAACAGGGGCCAGAAAAAAGACCTCATGGGAGAGGGTAACGGCTCCGGGGGCCACTAGCTTAGTCAGGGCAGAGGACATCACCCCGGCAATCAGGAGGCCGTGGGCGATTCTCTCCCCGAACCGCGTCCCTTGGGCATAATCGGCGTTTACATGATGGGGGGCTAAATCGCCGGTGATCCCCGCATAGAGGTAAACATCGCTTTCGGAGATGGTTTTCGAAAAATGTTCTTTGTCTCCGATCTTAAAATCTTCGATCTGTTTCACCTTCATCTTCGCTACCCCTCCGTGATCGCCGTTTCGAAGACGACGTCCGCCCCTCCGCCCCTCGCAACCGAGGGCCCCTTTTTCCATGCCTCTCAATCCCCACCCGTTTCGC
Organism: Syntrophaceae bacterium; assembly: GCA_013388675.1. GTDB lineage: Bacteria > Desulfobacterota > SM23-61 > SM23-61 > SM23-61 > SM23-61. The sequence goes on from JACAEW010000099.1 coordinate 6,265, forward strand.
CGACCAGAAACCCGAATTCAAGGTTAAATCAGAATAAGAAAAAGGAACCCGCCTGTCAATCGAAATGACCGCCGGTTTTTGAGTTGACTTTTCCCGGTCGCTATGGAAAAATCATCTGCCAAACCTCGGTTTTTTGGCCGAATTCTACTGAAAGGGGGCTTTTATGAGAAACGGGAGTCATTTGGGGATTTGGGGAATTCTTCTGGCCGTTGTTCTTCTCGTCGGGGGGAACGCCACGGAAGCCGCGGCCCAGGCCGTCACCCTCAAGGGGGCCAGCCAGTTTGCCGACGATCACTCCTTCAACCAGGCCATGCTCAAATTCGCCGAGAGGGTCCAGAAATACTACGGAAAGCCGGTGAACTTCGTCCTTCACCGCAACCGGGAGCTGGGGCTGGAAAAGGATTATTTCGCCTACATGAGCCAGGGCCTCTCGGTGGACTATGCCGTGGTGGCCCCTTCCCACATGGCGACTTTTTCCAAGATGGCGACGCTGATGGATATGCCCTTCCTGTTCCGGGACATCGACCACTGGTCCAAGGTTTTAGCCACGGGAGAGAAACTTGCCCCGATCGCCGAAGATGTTCTGAAGAAGGCCGATGTCATGCTGATCGGATACGGGGGAGGCGGGGTGCGCAACATCGTGGGCAAGAAGCCGGTGCGCAACATGGCCGAGCTGAAGGGCCTGCCGATTCGGGTCATGGGCGCCCCCATCCAGACCCGCATGTTCCAGGCCATCACCGCGGCGCCCACGGTCATAGCCTATGACGAGGTGTACAACGCCGTCCAGACCGGGGTCATCCAGGCGGGCGAGAACGAAAGCCCGGGGTGGTCCCAGATGAAGTGGCACGAAGTGGCGCCGGAGATATCCCTCACCCAGCACGCCATCACCATCCGCCCGCTGTGCTTCAGCGGCAAAACGTTCCGAAAACTTCCCAAAGACTTGCAAGAGGCCATCCTGAAGGCCGGCAGAGACGGCGCCGCCCACGGGCGAAAGTGGGAAAGGGACGCGGATGATAAAATCCTGGAAAAGATGAAGGCCGAGGGAAAAATCCGGATCCATCCCTTTACGGAGCGGGTCAAACTCCTCGAGCTTGCCGCCCCGGTAAAAATGGCCTTTGCCAAAGAAATCGGCGCCGACCAGGTGCTGGTGGGAATCGATTCCGTGAAATAGGTCCCGGCTTTTTCCGCCGAGCAAAGAGGGCCTTCGGTGTTTCGAGCCGGGGGCCCGGGCTCGGAGTCGGGTTTAAAGGCGGCCTTTTGAAATTCCTCGCCCTCATTCGAAAAACCCTAAACGGGTATTTTTATGTGCTGCGAGTGCTCGCCACAGGCCTGATGGGCCTGATGATCATACCGGTCACCCTCCAGATTGTCTCCCGATATACGGGCCTTATTCCCCGCTATATCTGGACCGAGGAGGCCGCCCGGTTTTGCTTCATCTGGATCATCCTGCTCGGGGCCACGATCGCCGTGCGGGAGGGCACCCATTTCGAAGTCGATGTCCTCCCTACCCCCCAAACTTCAAGGGGAGAGGCGGTCATGCGGCTGGTCGTTTACCTCTTCATGTTACTTTTCACGATGGTGTTCGTCCTCAACGGTTATGACTACGCCCTATTCGGATACAACCAGACCTCGGAATTGACGGGCATCAACATGGTTTTTATTCATGGAATCTACCTCCTGGCGGGGATCAGCTGGCTGCTTTTTTTGGGGGAGCGGATCCTCATGGCCTTCGCCGCTCTAAGGGGAGATAAAGAGGCCTTGGCTTATCTACGGGAAGATCACCATGTCGCCCGCTGAAGTCGCAGGGATCATGTTCGGGGTCTTTGACGTCCTGATCATCCTGCGGGTGCCGGTGGCCTTCGCTCTGGGCCTTTCTTGCCTGCCCATTTTCTACCTGGATGACCGCCTGACCCCCATCCTCATGCTTGGCGAGATGACCAAGGCGTACAATTCGTTCATCCTCCTCGCGGTCCCTTTTTTTCTCCTCGCGGCCAACATCATGAATTTTGCGGGGATCACCGAGCGCCTGATCGACCTCACCCGCTGCATGGTCGGCCAGTTTCGGGGGGGCCTGGCGTATGTCAACGTGGTGGTGAGCATGATCTTTGCCGGGATTTCGGGGTCCTCCACGGCCGACGCGGCCGGCATCGGGTCTCTCCTCATCCCGGCGATGAAGAAGCAGGGCTATGACCCCACGTTCACCGTGGCCATCACCGCCTGCTCATCCGTCATGGGGGTCATCATCCCGCCCAGCATCCTCATGGTCGTCTGGGGCGGCGTCATGTCCGTTTCCATCGGGGCCTTATTCCTGGCCGGGATAATTCCCGGAATTTTGGTGGGACTTTCCCAGATGGCCGCCACTTTTTTTTATGCCCGGGTCAGGAAGTATCCGGTCTATGCTCGATCCTCCCTCCGCGAGTTCTTCGTGGCCTTCGGCCGCGCTTCCGTTGCCCTGATGACTCCCATCATTATCGTCGGGGGGGTGGTGGGGGGCTTTTTCACTCCCACCGAAGCCTCGGTTATCGCCGTCCTCTATTCCTTTTTGATCGGGATTTTTGTGTACCGATCCCTCGGCCCGCGGGAAATTCGGAGAGTTCTCTACGAGACCGCCCGTCTTGCCTCCATATCCCTTTTCTGCATCGGAACGGCCTCCGCTTTCGGGTGGGTTTTGGCCTACTACCAGATCCCCAAGGCCATCATCGCCTTCCTGGCCAAATGGGGAGCCGGGATCACCAGCGTCGGATGCCTGGAGGCGCTCGCTTTCCTGTTTATCGGGTGCTTCATCGACGCCGTTCCGGCGATCGTCATCGTAGGCCCGATCCTGGCGCCGGTTGCCGACGCGGTGGGCATGCATCCCGTCCATTTCGCCATCATCGGGGTCATCTCCCTTGCTTTTGGCCTGGTGACGCCCCCCTATGGTTTGTGCCTCCTGATCGACTGCCACATTGCGGGAATCAAGGTCTCCCAGGCCATTAAGGACGTGGGCATTATTTTGTTGCCCATGCTCCTGACTCTC
>JACAEW010000125.1 GCA_013388675.1 Syntrophaceae bacterium
AATTCTCCTTTCTCCCGATCGATGAAATTAAAGACATGGCCTGCCTCGGGAAGGATTAGAAGCTCGCTCCCTTTGCCCGGCGGTAGTGCGCCGTACAGACGCTTGGCCTGTTCTACTGGGAAAGTGCGGTCTTCTTCGCCGTGGACCAGCAAGACGGGTGCCTCGATTTGGGAGGCGAATTGGATCGGCGAAGTTTCCCGGAAGCGGACGCGCGCCTCTTCCCAGTTGGATGCCCCTACCTCTTTTACCATTTTTTTTCGGATCCAGCGGAAAAGAAGAGATTTGGGAAATGAATATTGGTCAACGTCCAGCCATTGCTCAAAATCAGCCAGGGCATAATAAGCGACGGCCGCCTTGATCAATGGGTCCTGAGAGGCAATTTGCAGGGATACGATACCTCCCCGGCTAAACCCCAGGACCGCAATGCGCCCCGGGTCTACTCGGGGATGCTTCTGCAAGTGCCTTAAGGCCGCCATAATATCTTCGGGTGTTTTCCATGGGATGAGCGGATTTTTGTCCTCCAGGTTTTCCAGCCGCCGGTAGTGAGCGGCCACGGAAAAATATCCCCTTTGCGCCAGGTCCAGGCAAATTCCCTCCATATCTTCGGAGAAAGAACCGCGGTCCGGGTGAATTAAGACCGCAGGCAGAAGTTCCTTGCGGTCGGGATAGCGGGCCAGCCAGTAGACTCGCACCTGGCCCCGGTCGAACATTTCCGTTTCCCGATAAATCTCCAGAACCGGATGGATCGGATGTAGCAAAGAATAATTTGGCCCGCAACCCGTGAGGGAGATCATGAAAAGAACCCCGAAAAGCCAGGCGACGGGCGGCAAACATGGGTTTTTCATTGCTGGTTTTTACCCCTCTCCTTCATCTCTCTCTGGCGCATGGGCATGCCATCCATAACTGCGAAAATCTCCGTGAGATTCATTTTCTGCCAGCGGATCTTTTCTTCGCCATCCTTGCCCATGAGGATTATGAGAAACGAACCCTGCTCGGCATAAAATTTCTGGCGCAAAAAATCAATCGCCTCTTTTTTTAACACCGTGTTTCCAAAGCGACTTTCCCCTTTTTCAAGGGTCTCGAACACCAATCGTTCCCGATCCCTGAGCCCATTTCGGTGGGCCTTCATCTCTTTTTTAAGAGACTGGTAATTAGAATCCTCTGTGGAAGGAGAAAATACTATGAGCAGCCGATTTTTCCACCTGTACCCATTCAAATCTATGGGATTGCCTCCCTGGCCAAAAGATTCGTGAGCCGTCGCTTGTCCCAAGAATAAAAACAGAATAGAGAAAAATATTTTCATTTGAATATGCCCGCCTCAACTCCTCCGATAAATTGGGTGAAGCCTTTATGTTTATGGGCCAATCTTTGAATCTGTCCGTCAATAATTTTTCCCTTTGCGGGAAACCGGTTAAAAAATGGTTTTTGGGTCGTCACCCCGGTGAAAACCGGGGTCCAGGAATTTCTTGAGGGTTTGAAAATACTGGATTTCGGCTTCGGCTACCTCTTCGGAAGTGGGTAAAAAAAAGCCAGGGAATTAGACCCTGGCTTTGATTGATTTTTAAGGTTTCTCATTTTTACCAGTCTCTGAAAGCCGCTGGTTCGATTAGAGTCTGAAAGCCTTGAGAACCTTCTTGAATGCGGCTATTGAACCAGCTTAAAGATCAGAGTGGCTAAAACCTTTCTTTCATCCGGGGTTCCCACATCCCATAATTGCTTCAGGAGCTCCTCTTCCTTCGTTGCGGGGCAAACTTTCTGGGATAGAAAATCACCTACCTTGGCCGCCATGCTCTGGATGGTTGCATCCGAAACACCCAGCTTGCGAGCCTGCTGGATCCCCTCCTTCAATGTTTCCCTCCACGTTCTCCAGTCCTTGATAAAATCCATCGCCGCCACGCATTTTAAGCTATCCATTTTCCGACCTCCTCTCATCCCGAGATTTGCAAACTCTCGTCTTAACCTAAGGTTAAAAGGCGAAAATAAAAATGGGGTAATTACAGTATTTTTGACCGAAAAAGACAGTATTTTATGCCAATCCCCTTTCTCTTTTAGTAATTTCGACCTATGATTCTTATATATCCCCTTTTCCCCGGGGGGAGAGAGAAGAGGAGAAAAAGCCGAAATCCCATCTTTTCATCGCCTTAGCATATATTTGGCCTCGTTCTTCACCGGGGTGACCGACGAAATTTATTTCACACCTTCGGAGGGGGGAAAATCAATAACCATCGAATCGTGATTAATAAAAGCCGATCTTTCGGAATTGTGCTTTGGACGGTTTGCCTGCTTTTTGTATACGGCTGCGCCCTCCTGCCCGAAAGGGAAGTCCGCGTCCCCTGGATGACCAAGGAAGAATTAAAAGGGCGTCTGGGGTCCGCGGGGCTTATCGTTTTAGACGTGAGGAAGAAGCCGGACTGGGATTCGAGCGGGAGGAAGATTCCCGGGTCAATTCATGAAGATTACGAAGAGGTCAAAAAATGGGCGGGGAAATATCCCCGGGACAAGACCCTGGTGCTATACTGCGCCTGAGAGTTCCAAGAGATTAGTGCCTGGACGGCACGACAGCTTATCCGGATGGGGTTTGCCAGGGTTTTTATCCTCCAGGGTGGATGGTGGGAATGGGAAAAGGCCCAGTTTCCCATGGAAGCAAAATAGGGAGCCCTCATCAAAGCCGGCTTTTGATCCGGCGGATGAGCCATCCTACCACCGGAAGGTGTTCGAAAAGGTTCCCCCCGGAATCCCAGTAGTCTTGGTGCAGAATAACCAGGCCGGCGGAATTGAAACGGATATGGCTCATGCCGATGGATCGGACGGTCTCCCCTTTTTTGAATTTTTTGAACCGAACGTTCATGGTCCAGCGGAAATAATAATTACCCCCGGATTCGGCCACGTCCTCCACTTTTGCGGTAATCTCCTCCGCAGCCCGGGCGGTTTCGATGAAGTACGTTTCGATTTGATCGATTCCGACCGACTCTTTCAGCGTGTCGTTCAGGTAGGCATCCGGGGCATAGACTTTGCGGGCCTTGGCCCGTATGTTTTCCTCGGATAAATTGGAAATGAAATCCACAAAACCCCCGATAGCCATTTTTTCCTCAGGGGTTCCCTTGTCAAGGCCTTGAATTTTTTGGGGGTCCGTCCGCTGTAACGCCTCCTGGTAACTCATGGCACCCGGACTCCTTTCACTTTTCTTTCAGCTTACTCCACGGCGGGGGATTTTGCGAGAAGAAAGCAGCCTCCCGCCAAAGGAGGGGCGCGGGGCGCTGTGGGAAGTGATAAAATAGGGTCGGCATCCGAGAGGGGATGAACCGATGAATGCCCAAAAATCAGCTCGGCCGCGCAGTAGTTCTCATTTCCGGCTATCCATCACCCGCTGGTTCGATTCCTATGCGGGAGTCGAGGAGATCAGCGAATATCCATCCGCCGGCGTGGACTGGCTGCGGATCATTCCTTTCATCGTTCTTCATGGCATGTGCCTGGGGATTCTTTGGGTTGGGTGGAGTTGGACGGCAGTGGGGGTGGCGGTGGCATTGTACCTGATCCGGATGTTCGCCGTCACCGGGTTTTACCACCGATATTTCTCCCACAATTCCTTTAAAGCCTCCCGCGGCTGGACCCTTCTTTTCGCCCTCCTGGCCAACTCGGCGGTCCAGCGGGGACCCCTCTGGTGGGCCGCCACCCACCGGCACCACCACCAAAAGGCGGACAAGCCCGAAGATGTCCACTCGCCGGTGCAGCATGGGTTTCTGTGGAGCCACATGGGCTGGCTGACCTCCGCGGCCAACTTCCCCACCCGGAAGAAATTCGTGAAAGACTGGTCCAGGTTTCCGGAACTCGTCTGGATCGACCGTTTCGACATGCTGATCCCCGTGCTCCTCGCGGTTGCCCTGTTTCTTACCGGGAAGGCGCTGGAAAATTTAGCCCCCGGCCTGGGAACCAGCGGGGCGCAGCTCCTGATCTGGGGCTTTTTCGTCTCCACCGTGGTTCTCTTCCACGGGACCGCCACCATCAACTCCCTGGACCACATGTTCGGGAGCAGACGATACCGGACGGGGGATGAGAGCCGCAACAATCCGGTCCTGGCCCTCATCACCCTGGGGGAGGGATGGCATAACAATCACCATCATTACCCCGTCACCGCCCGGCAGGGGTTTTTCTGGTGGGAGATCGACATCACCTACTATCTTCTATGGTTTTTAGAGCGGCTGGGAATCATCCGCGAACTGAGGCCGCTCCCCGAAGCGGTCCGGGACAAGGACCGGATCGATGCTCCGGCCCATCCGCCTTCTTCGGGAGAAAAAGCATGAAGATCGCGGTCATCGGAACGGGAATCTCCGGCATGACCGTGGCCTCCCTGCTCCACCCGGAGCACGATCTCACGGTCTTCGAGGCTAATGACTACCTCGGCGGCCATAGCCACACGGTGGACCTCCAGGTCGGAGGAAACACCTATGCCGTCGACACCGGATTCATCGTATTCAACGAGCTGAATTACCCGAATTTTGTCAAGCTTATGAAAAAGCTGGGCGTCCCATGGCAGAAGAGCTCCATGAGCTTCAGTGTCAAATGCTTGAAAACCGGTTTGGAATACCGCCCCAGCACCCTGAACACCTTTTTTGTCCAGCGGCGCAACCTCCTGAAACCCTGGTTCTGGAAGATGATCGTGGAGATCTTCCGCTTCCGCCGAGAATCGGAAACCCTGCTTCGGGAATCCGGATTCGAGCCCACCCTGGGAGATTACTTGACCCTGGGAAATTATTCCCGGGCTTTCCGTGATTACTTCATTATTCCCATGGGGGCGGCCATCTGGTCGGCGGACCCGGCCAGATTCCAGGCCGTTCCGGCCCGCTTCTTCGCCCAATTCTTCAAGAACCACGGATTCCTGAACGTAAGGAACCAGCCCCAGTGGCTTACAATCCAGGGAGGATCGCGGAACTATGTGGACGCCCTCACCCGCCCCTTCAGGGAAAGAATTCGATTGAATACCCCGGTCGCTCAGGTCCGCCGCCATGCCGATCATGTCGACGTTCTGCCCCGAGGGGGAAAAGCGGAGCGCTTCGACCGGGTGGTCATCGCCTCCCATAGCGATCAGGCCCTGGGTATGCTGGGTGACCCCACCGAGGCGGAACGGAAAGTGTTGGCCGCCCTTCCCTACCAGGAAAACCTGACCATCCTCCATACCGACGAGTCCGTTCTTCCCCGAAAACTTGCGGCCCGGGCGAGCTGGAACTATCATATCCCCAAGAACCCGCAGGACCGGGTTTTCCTCACCTACAGCATGAATCGGCTCCAGTCCATCCCGGCTCCGGTGGAAGTCTGCGTGACCCTAAACCCTCCCTCGGGTATCGATCCCCAAAAGGTCCATTTTCAAGCCCTCTACCACCATCCGGTCTATAACCCCCAGGCCCTGCGGGCGCAGAAGGAACACGAACGGATCAACGGGGTTCAAAGGACCTATTTCTGCGGGGCCTACTGGGGGAACGGCTTCCACGAAGACGGGGTCAACAGCGCCCTGACCGTCCTCCGCCACTTTGGAAAGAGCTGGGAATGATGAAAAGCTGCATCTACGCCGGCCACGTCCGCCATCGCCGTTTTTCCCCGGTGGAAAATTCCTTCCGCTACGGGCTTTTCCTCCTATACCTGGACCTGGCCGAGATGCCGCGGGTCTTCGATGGCCGGTGGTTCTGGTCCGTGGACCGTTTCAACCTCGCCTATTTCCGGCGCAAAGACCATTTTGGCGACCCGGCAATTCCCCTAGACCGGGCGGTGCGGGACCTGGTTGAGGAAAAGACCGGGCGCCGGCCCCGCGGGCCCATCCGAATTCTCGCCCACCTGCGGTATTTCGGGCACTGTTTCAATCCGGCCAGTTTCTTCTATTGTTTCGACCCCGAGGACCGGCGGGTGGAGACCATCGTGGTGGAAATTCACAACACCCCGTGGGGAGAGGTTCACTGCTACGTGCTGGACGAGTCGGGCAATGAAGCCCAGGGGAATCGGAAGCGTTACCAATTTCCTAAGTGCTTCCACGTATCCCCTTTTATGGACATGGACCTTCGCTATGACTGGAGGTTTCTCGAACCGGGGGAATCGCTCAACGTGCATATGAACGTCCTGCGCGGGCAGGAAAAGCTTCTCGACGCCACTCTGACTCTCAAGCGTACCGAGATGACTCCGGGACGTCTTGCCTATGTGCTGATTCGCTACCCTTTGATGACCGTGAAGGTGGTTGCAGCCATTTATTGGCAGGCTTTGCGCCTTTGGGTCAAGGGCGTGAAGTTTTACCCGCACCCGAAAAAACGGGTCCATCCCCGAGAGGAGTCACGAAAATGATCCCTTCCATTCAGGCCCCTGAGGCCCCCACCGCCTCTGTGGTTTTATCGGCCACGGTGGCCCGCCGCCTGGAATCCTGGGCGAGGAAAATTCTTCTTTCCCGCCTCAACCGGTTGAAACGGGGACGGATTGTCATCCAGGAAGGCGCCGAGTCGCTCGCATTCGGCAGCGCCGGGAAAGAAGGCGGGCTGCGGGCGGCTATCACCGTCCAATCTTCCCGTTTCTTTCCTTCGGTCCTGTTTGGGGGAAGCATCGGGGCGGGCGAAGCTTACATGGCTGGGGATTGGACCTGCGATGATTTGACCGGTTTAATCCGCATCATCCTGCAGAACCGGGAACTTTTCTTGGAATTGGACCGGGGATGGGCCCGCCTCACCGCCCCTCTTCATAAAGTCTTCCATTTCCTGAACCGGAACACCCCTCAGGGAAGCCGCCGAAACATTACCGCCCATTACGACCTGGGAAATGATTTTTATTCTCTCTTCCTGGATGAGACCCTGACCTACTCCTGCGGCATCTTCGAGAGCCCAGAAAGCACGCTGGGGGATGCCTCCCGGGCCAAGTTCGACCGGATTTGCCGCAAGCTCTCTTTGGGGCCCGAGGACCGGGTGATTGAAGTCGGGACCGGCTGGGGGGGCTTCGCCATCCACGCCGCTTCCCAATACGGCTGCCGGGTGACCACCACCACCATTTCTCCCCGGCAGCATGAACTCGCCCTCCAAAGAGTTCAAGAGGCCGGTTTGGGCGACCGGGTGGAAGTCCTCCTCCAGGATTACCGGGCCCTCCGGGGGAAATTCGACAAGCTGGTCTCCATCGAGATGATCGAGGCCGTGGGCCACCAGTTTCTGAGCACTTTTTTTGCCTGCTGCAGCGGCCTGCTGAAGGAGGACGGAATGATGGCCCTTCAGGCCATCACCATCCCCGACCAGGCTTACGGCCGTCACCTTCGATCGGTGGATTTCATCAAAAGGTACATTTTCCCGGGGAGCTGCATCCCCTCCGTGGAAGCAATCTGCCGGGCGGTAGCGAAGACGACCGACCTGCGCCTTTTCCACCTGGAGGATATCACCCCCCATTACGCCCGGACGCTGCGGACCTGGAGGGAACGGTTTTTCGACTGCCTCCCGGAAGTGCGGGCCATGGGGTTCTCCGATTCCTTCATCCGAATGTGGAAGTTTTACCTTTGCTATTGCGAGGCAAGTTTTGCGGAACGTTATAACGGCGACGTGCAGATGATCTTCACCAAGCCTCTCTGCCGGAAGGATCCCATCCTGCCGCGTTTGGGTTGAAAGGCGATAAGACCATGCGGGTGATAGTGAATTTCGTGGGGTTTCAAATCGGCTGGTTTGCCTGCGTCCTGGGGGCCGCCTACGGCAAGCCCTGGGTAGGGCCACTGGTCGTTCTTTTTCTCTTCCTGGTGCACCTGGCCCTTTCCGGCGAAAAACCCCGGGAGGCGGCCCTCGCGCTGGCGGCAATGTTCATCGGGTTCGCCTTCGATTCTCTCCTCATCGCCGCCGGAACCTTCTTCCCCGCGCGCGATTTCTTCCCGGCCCCCCTGAGCTCCCTTTGGCTTATGGCCATGTGGGTAAACTTTGCCCTTCTTCTCAACGTTTCCCTCCGCTGGCTGAAGGGCCGATACTCCTTGGGACCTGCCCTGGGTTTCATCGGCGGTCCCATGGCCTATTACGCTGGTGCCCGCCTGGGAGCGATCCGCATTCCCGAACCGCTGGCCTTCAATCTCTTCATCCTCGGCGCGGCGTGGGCGTTAGCGGTTCCGTTTCTTTTCTGGATTTCCGGCAAAAAAAGTAGGTAAGACTTCAGGGTTTTGAAAAAGCCTTCCCAGAAATCCACCCCGTCCTCCCTTTTTCCAAGGGAGGAGAGCTTTTTGGCGAATCCACGGTTGAAGATTCCACTGCTTCCCCTTTTGGAAAAGGGAAGCTTTGAAAAAATGCAAATGCGCTGGCAAAAGCCTCTCTTGTTACCCGGGGGAGGGGGAAATTCATGCCGCCAAAACCCGGCGGGAGAAGGATGACCGTGAAGCATCTACTCGGCTTCCGATGAGCGACGCCGACAACTTGAGAATATTTCTGCAGAAACGAAGGGATCCTCGTTATCGGGAAGGTGAATTACATACCGCCCCGGCCACGGAGAAACCACCGCCTGTTTTGGCGGCATGAATTTCCCCCTCCCCCGGGGATGGCCGGGCCCCCCAATTTCCCGCTGCCTGAATTTTTTCAGAGCTTCCGGGGAAGGAAGGGGGATTTTACGCCTCTTCAAAAAACTAAACGGTTACGAAACTAAAAAAAGGCCTCCGCCCTGAGTGCCAGGCAGGATCCGGGCATCAGCGCCGCCGGAACAGATAGTGGGAAACGATCCACTCCCGGCCTTTTTTGTACCCCCACAGCTCGGCGCAGGCCATGAAGAAGATTCGCCAGCGCTGCAACCACAGCGCGGCCTTCTCCTCTCCGTAAGTGGCTTGGAAGATTTTCAGGATTTCATCCTTGCGGGCGTCGAGTTTCTGCAGCCAGGCCTCGGCCGTTTTTTGGTAGTGAATTCCCGACACCACCCAGTGGTCTTCAATGGCCAGGTCATCCTGAAAATAAAGGAGGAGGGAATCGGAAGGCATGAGTCCGGCGGTGAAGAAATACTGGCCCATCCAATCGTCCTCTCCCCCGGCCTCAAAAAGATAGGCGAACCGGCGGTGGGAAAAAATGTGCACAAAAAGTTTTCCTCCTGGCCTGAGCCAGGAAGCGATGCGGGATAGGAGTACCCGAAAATTGCGCATGTGCTCGAACATCTCCACCGAAACGACCCGGTCGAAGGAGCGGCTGGTCTGGAAGTTGTTCGCATCGGCGGTGATGACTTCGATCGAAAAAATCCCCCTCTTCTTGCAGGCCTCCTGGATGAATTCCCGCTGGGACCTCGAATTTGAGACCGCCATCACCCGGCACCGGGGATAATGTTCGGCAATCCACAGGGAAAGGGCTCCCCACCCGCACCCCAGGTCCAAGACCTCCATTCCGTCCTGAACCTCGGCCCGCCGGCAGGTAAGGTCGAGCATCTGCGCTTCGGCTTCATCGAGCGAGGAAACCCCATCCGGCCAATGGCAGCAGCTGTATTTCAACCATTTTCCCAGCACGATTTGGAAGAAGGCCGGGGGAAGCTCGTAATGCTGCACGTTGGGCATTTCAGTCTGCACGGCGACCGGGCTTTGGCGCAGTCGGCCGAGGAAGGCCCTTAGGGCCTCCTGCTGTTTTTCCGGGTCTCCCAGGTCCTCGCTCTGGAGCCGCTGGGAATCGAGCAGGTGAATCCCCCGGCGGATCAGCACGTCGGGAAGGATTCCCTGGTCGGCAAGCTGAATGAGCTGTTTTTTCATGATTCTCCTTTCCTGGGAAACCAGGGAATGAAGGCACTGGTGGTCCGCTGGTATTCCCGGTAGTCCTCCCCCCGGCTGAGGAGCGCCTGTTTTTCCGTGTAGGGGATCCCAGTTACCTTATAAAGGAAGAGGAGCATGATGGCCGGGCCAAAGAAGGTGACCCAAAAATGAGGGGATCCTGCTCCCATAAAGATATAGGCGAACCAGTGGGTGAATTCGAAAAAGTAATTGGGGTGGCGGGAGTATTTCCATAACCCTACACGGCAGGTCTTACCCCGGTTGGCGGGATTCGCGCGAAACCCGGCCAGCTGCCGGTCGGCCAGGGATTCCCCTCCTACGGCGATAAACCAGACCGCGATGCCCAATATATCGAAGAAGGTCAGGCCTGGAAACGGATTGTATGCAACCACCAGGAAAGGAACGGAGAACATGATCGCCCAAAGGGCCTGAACCTGAAAAAAGATGAAAAAGTACCTTTGCGCCCTTTCCCCCCATTTTTCCCGCAGCATCCGGTAGCGCCCGTCTTCTTTCTGGTGAACGTACCTCCTCAAAAGGTGCGAGGCCAGGCGGAAGCTCCAGAATCCCGCCAGAAGGGCCAGGACAATCCGCCGGGCGATATCCCCTTCGGCCATGACCCCGTAGAAAACCGCCAGAATTCCCATGCCCCCCGCCCACCCAACATCTACGATTCCGGCGTCTCTCCTGGCGCGTTGGACAAAATAGAGAAAAATCATTTCCACGGCCATGAAAAACCAGCCAAAGAAGGCAAGATGAACCGGACCCGCTCCCATGGATTCCTCCCTCCTATTTCCCGAACTCGGCACGGATGGATTCCATCCTCTTCCGGTTCACCCCAAGGTCCCAGTAGCCTACCCGAGAGGCAGAGCGCACATGGATAACTTTTTTCTCTGCATCAATGTAAAATTCGGCATCGTCCACGAAACCTAGAAAAGTCCGAAATTCCACGTGGAGATAATTCGGAGTTTCGCGCACAAGGGTAGTCCTTTCCATCCCCCCGATAACTTTTTTTAACCTGTCCAGGGCATCGGCCGGGGTAGAAGAAAAGCGGATCGGATCGATCCTATGCCTTTCCTCATCGCTCTGGCTGGACACACAGTTGGGAGAAGAGGGACAAGGCGAAAGCCGGTTGTCTTTTACCCCCAAATTGGACGGACGGCTCCCGCCGCATCCGCTGAATAGAAACATGGCCAAAACGAAAAACAGCATCCACTCGCAACCCGTTCTCTCGATCATATTTCCTCCCTTACCCCGAGCAATTCTCCAACCCGTCCATGCCGGCAGACCCATTCAGGACTTCTCCCGGAGCAATAACTTTTCCCAGGGGTCCACGCTCCGCAATTTTCTCAATTGGAGGAGAACATAAAAAGCCGCGGCCATATTCCCTAGGGCCATGATGGAAAGGAACCACAGGATTCGGGATAGGGCAGTCCTTTCCTTGTAAGCCACCCATACATAAAAAATGAGGAAGCCCAAATAGGCATCAAGAAGGGTCGTCAGGAACCAGGGGTCCGGCCACAATCCGCGCCCGGCTTGAAACACGCTTCGCTCCATACTTGCCCAAAAAGCACTGGCCATCAAGGAAAGCAGGACGACCGTGAAGAAGCAGATTAAAAATTTTTTCATCCCCCACCCCGAATTCCGGTTTTCTATTTATTTTAATGAGCAAAGCCTAAGGGGTAAATACCTTAAATGCCTTATTTCGGGGGTAATCTTCCAGTATTTCCCCCAAGCCCCCAGGAAGCCTTTCAGTCGGCTTCACGCCATATAGAAGGAAAATCTCATTTTGCGAATGCAGGATTGCTTGAGGGGAGCATCAGAAGAATACGAGAAGGCTTTGAATGAGATGGACGGTGGCTGCGAAATCTCCTCTTGGGGCTTACAGGACCTTTTTCCTCCTTTGCAAAAGCAGCCAGTATCCGATGAAGATTCCTACCGGCACGATGGCCAGGAATGCAATCCGGGTGTTGGGGTGGAAGATAATCAGGAGCGAGAATCCCGCCAGGACGATCCGGGCTACGACGTCCAGCAGCCTCTTTTCGCTGAACTGAGCCTGGAGGCTGAACTGGGTGCCCACTGTGCCGGCCATAAGAAGGAGCATGGCCCAAACCTGGGCCATGCCGGGCTGCAGAACCAGTTCGGGCCTGGAAAACACTCCGCCCATGAGGACGAAGAGGACGCTGCAAAGCTGGATCCCCCGGAAAAGGGTCCCCATGAAATCTGCTTCCGCGATCTTGGAAGTTACCGCCGCCACGACCGAAGTAGGCGGCGTAAGCTCTCCCCACACGGCCACGAAGAAGGCGAAAAAGTGAAAGACCCAGGGGTTGACCCCCGCCTTGAGCATGGCCGGGCCGATCACCAGAGCGGTGATGATGTAGGTCGGAGCCGGGGGGAGTCCGGTCCCCAGGAGGGCGCCGAAGAAGAAAGCCACCAGGATCATGGCCACAAGATGAAAGCCCGCCGCTTCCATCAGGAGAAAACCGACTTTGGTCGTGACGCCGGTATTGACCACCACCCCGGTCATGATGGACAGGCTGGCCAGCAGAAGGGTCAGGTCGAAGGTCATGGTGGCGAAATGGTCGGTGAAGCGGAGGAAGGGAGCGGTCAAGTGGCGGAGGTTGCGGGTCGAGGGTGACCGGAGGGAGGTGAAAAGGAAGATCGCCGAAACCACGATTGCGGCGGTTATAAACACCCACAGGGCGGCCAGCATGGGCGAAACCTGGGAGACCCCCATCAGGTAAATGAGCCCGGCGATCACCCCCGCGTAGACCAGTAGGTTGATCTTGTCTATGATTCCGGTCTTCGCCAGATGGAGTCCCACCACCGCCTTCTGGTACCGGACCGAGATCAGGTAAACCCCCACACTGACCCCCGCGTAGTAGATAAGGCCCGGGGCATACCCCCTTGCCACCACCTCGAAATAGCTCTTGCCCAGGAACTCCGCCATGAGGAAGGCGGAAATCCCCATGACCGGGGGCATGAGCTGCCCTCCGAGGGAAGCGGAGGTCTCGATGGCCGCGGCATGCACCCGGGGAATTCCCGCGGCGATCATGGCCGGGATGGTGGCCGAGCCGATGGTGATGGCGTTGGCCGCTCCGCTCCCGCTCACCGTGGCCACGCCCATCGACCCCACGACGGCAGCCTGGGGAAGGGCATGGGCCGATTTGTTGGCCAGTTTCGCGGCGCTGTTGACGATCGAGTCCACGCAGCCGAAGGCCCGCAGGACGCTCAAAACAAGGAGGAAAGACCCGATCAGGGTGAGAGCCAGCTGAGGAAGGCGGGAGAAAACTCCCGTGGCCATCTCCACGCTCATGGAGCTCAAGATCCGCGGCCAGTCAAGCCCCGGATGTCCGAACATGCCGGGAACAACCCAGCCGTACACGGCATAAACGATAAGCCCGAGGTTGAGGACAAAAAGCGGAAAATGATCTTTGCGGGTGTACTCCATCACCAGGATGAACATGATCGCTCCGATCACCATGTCCGTCGTGTTCCACACCCCAGCCCGTACCGTTCCGATCGCTTCGAATTCGATGCCGATGTAGAGGATGGAGATTAGGCAGAGGAGGAGGTATATCGCCCCGATCAAATAGTTCGCAGCAGGGCTCAGGCAGGGGTAAAATTCGTTCCTGCGAAGGCCGTTTAAAGTATAAAGGATGAAGGCTACCGGCACCAGGATGACCGCGAGATAGGTAGGCCCCCCCACCCCGGTCAGATAGTAGCGGAACAGATGGACGAAAAAATAAATGGCCGACAGGCTGAAGAGAACCTGGACGATGGAATTCACGGGGGCGGTCTCCTCTCAGGTCGGGAAATCCACAAATCAAAAAACACCCCCTCTTTTCCCGTCCCTTGGAAAAGGAGGGTCAGGGGGGGTGCTTTTGGGTCAATCCCTCCGTCCCGGCGGAGAGGATTTTATTATTTTGGTTTCGCGATGCGGGCTTCCCATTTGGAATCCCAGACTTTCCGCTCCTTCATGTATTTGGCCAGGCCCGGATGGATGGGAACATAATCAACGGCCGCTTCGACCCCCCGGCGCTGGAAACCGGGCATATCGTCCTTGATTTGGTTGTAGGCGGAGTCCGCCTTGGCCAGGTCTGCCGCTCTCTTTTCGATCACGGTCAGCATCTTGTAAACATCTTGCTCGGAAAATTCCAGGCCCACATGGAACCCGTAATAGAAAGGAAGAAGGAGGGCCTTGGGCGCATGGATGTCCTTTTTAAAAGCCTCGGGTTTCACTTCGGCAATCCGGAATCCGCCTTTGCGGAGAAGATCGATCTCTTCCTGGCTGGGGTTCAAAATGGCCCAATCCGTGCCCACGGAGATCTCAATGATCCACGGAGCGGTGGTTATCTCCGCGTTTGTATAGGCGTTGAAGGCCTTGATGTTGCCGGCCTCGAGCTGCGACCCCACCGAGGACAGGTCCATTTCCCGGTATACGTGTTTTACCCCCAGCTGTCTAAAACTCTTTTCTAAATGGGCTCGAACATCCCAGGGCAAAGGTCCGGTAAAAACCGGCTGGCCGGAAAGGTCTTTCCACTGCTTTATCTTCCCCTTATCCTTGGCCAGGATTCCGACCCCCACCTCGACCGAAAAGGTCCAGAAGGACTGAATCGGGTACCTTTTGATACTGGCCTTAAAGCCCTTGAACCGATCGCTGTCATTGGCCAGTTCGTAGAAAGCGATGTCGGCGCCGTAGTAGGCGTCAAACTGGCCGGTGGCATAGCCTTTCACCGAGACGATCGCGCCCGGCGTGGGCAGGACCGCAATCCTGTAATTGGGCATTTCCTTGTCCAGGACCGCGCCCAGGTTAACCAGGGCCCTGTGACCGGACGACCCCGCCGCCGAGGTGGCCCACTTGATATCCTTGGCCTGGGACCAGCCATCGGCAACCGCCCCGAAAATGAACCCAGCGGCGATCAATAAAATCATTCCTTTTTTCATTTCTCGGCCCTCCCTTGAAGATATTCAGGAGCCGTTTCCAAATGTTCAAAGATCATGGAACGGTTCCAGTTTGTTGGCGCATATCATCCAGCACCCCAAAAAATCTCAACGTGCCCGACCCCTTGTCTCCGTCGCCCAGCGGAAGCGCGGTGGGCATATTCAAGGTTCGAGGTTGATTGCCCGACTCTCTAAAGACTTGGGAATAATTTAAAAAATACCCTGCTGCCCATGGGCCGTCAAGGAGTTTTTTCCTTTCCCCCGTTGGCGGGAATTTCTTTTTCCCATGCCCGTTCCGGGGTATAATTCTCGAAACAAATCAAAGCAATCTCCTGCTCCCAGAATAAACCTAAGTATGGCCGAAAATCCCCCCTTTGAAAAAAGGGGGGCAGGAGAGATTTACGCGGCAGGCCTAGGCCAGAAATCCCCCCCTTTTTAGGAACAGGGATGCAAATCGCGAATGCCGGTGTTTTTTTTTCGCTTGATGGGTAAAATAACCGGGGAACAGGGAATCGGCGAATCCCCGTCAACCCTTGAGGAGGACCCTTTGAAAGAAAAAGAACGGATCAGGGATATTCTCCGCGACCTCTCCATTTCTCAAAAACTGGCTGTCCTGGGAACCCACCAGCGGGGCCAGCCCTACGGAAGTCTCGTGGCCTTCGCCGCCACCCCGGACCTCAAGAGTCTGCTTTTTGCCACCACCCGGGCAACTCGCAAGTTTGCGAATCTGCAGGCCGACTCCCGCGTCTCGATGGTCCTGGACAATCGGTCCAACCGGGTCGCAGATTTCAGGCGGGCGGTCGCAGCCACGGCCCTGGGCCGGGCGCAAGAAGTCAAGGGGCCGGACAGAAAAAAAATGGTGAAAATGTACCTGGCCAAGCACCCCCACCTGAGGGAATTCGTCGCCTCCCCCACCTGCGCCCTGGTAAAGGTCCGGGTGGAAGTTTATTACCTGGTCTGGCGGTTTCAAAATGTGTTCGAGTGGAGAGTCAAGGGATGAGCGCCATCGCCCTTTTCCTGCCGGAAATCAAGCCCGAGGATCGGCCCCGAGTGGGGGGGAAGGGGTTCGCCCTGGCGGTCATGGCCCGCGAAGGCCTTCGAGTTCCTCCGGCCCTGTGCATCACCCCCGATGCTTACCTGGAATTCGTAACCGCCACCGGGGTCCGGGAAACGATCCTTCTGGAACTCGCCAGGAAATCCTTCGAAGATATGCGCTGGGAAGAGATCTGGGACACTGCCCTGCGAATCCGCAACGCCTTTCTCCAGGCCCCCTTTCCGGAGGCCCTCCGGGCGCGGTTGGCCCCCCCTCTAGAAGCCATGTTTTTGGGGAAACCCGTGGCCGTGCGGTCCTCCGCCCCGGGGGAGGATTCCGCCACGACCTCCTTTGCCGGTCTCCACGAATCCTTCATCCACGTTCGTGGAACCGAATCCATCCTGGAGCATATCCGCTTGGTCTGGGCTTCCCTCTGGTCCGACCGGGCGCTTCTGTACCGAAGGGAACTGGGCCTCGACGTGGAAAAAAGCACGATGGCCGTAGTTGTGCAGGAGATGATTTCCGGGGAGCGGTCGGGGGTCGCTTTCGGGAGAAATCCCCTCGACCCATCCCAGGCGGTGATCGAAGCGGTTTACGGCCTGAACCAGGCCATGGTGGACGGCACGGTGCAACCGGACCGGTGGATCCTGAGAAGGGATACGGGAGAGGTGATCTCCCATCATGCCGCCAGAAGGGAAAAGACCCTGGTCTATGCGCAGGGCGGCGTGCGTTTGGAAATCCTTGCGCCGGAATTGCGGGAAAGGCCCCCCCTGGAGTCTTCGGAAATCGGAGAGGTTTTCGGATTGACCGGGAAGGGGGAAACGATTTTCGGAACTCCACAGGACATGGAATGGACCTATAAGGGAAGCCTTTTATTCACCCTCCAGTCCCGCCCCATCACCACCGGCCCATCGGACCCGGGGGATACCCGTCGATGGTATCTCAGCCTGCACCGCAGTTTTGAAAACCTGAAAGGCCTCCGCCGGAAGATCGAAGATGAACTCCTGCTGCAGATGGAGAAGGAGGCTCGGGAAATGGCCGGCATCGCCCTTGCGGGTCTTTCCGATCTTGAGCTGGCGGGAGAGGTCGAGAGGCGCTTGCAGACGGGAAAAAAATGGGATGACCAATACAAGGAATTCTGCATTCCCTTTGCCCACGGCATGCGTCTTTTCGGGCAGGTCTACAACGACCGGTTGAAACCGGAGAACCCCTTCGAGTTCTTGGACCTCCTCGGCCATGCCGACATGATCAGTGTCCGGAGGAACCGCCTGCTGGAAAGCCTGGTCCGGCGGATTCGAAAAGATCCTCGCCTGGCTGAGAGCCTGAAAAGCGGGCGGAGAGAGAGGATGCCCCCGGGGTTCCTCAAGGCCCTTGAATCCTTCCTGGCCGAATTCGGGGACCAGACCTGGAGTAAGGTCCGTTTTGACCAGGACCCCAAGGCCCTTTTTACGCTCTTGCTGAATATGGCCCGGCGGCAATCGTCCCACAAGGGCTCGGCTAAGAGAAAACAGAAATCTTTGGAGAAAAAATTCTTTTCCCGTTTCGGGGAAGGGGAGAAGGAATTCGCCTCCGAGCTCCTCGACCTGGGCCGGGCTAGTTATCGTTTGAGAGACGACGACAACATCTACCTGGGAAGGATTCAGGCCCAGATTGTGGCTGCGGTGGAGGAAGGAAAGAAGCGTCTTCGGAGGCAAGGCCGGAGTTTTCCCTCCCAGGCCAAAGAAGAGGATGTGGCCCGGGCGCTACGGGATCCCCGGTTCGTTTTCAAAAAAGGCGCTTCCTGGGGTAAAAAACCGGAGAAAGAAGAGGCGGGAATCCGCGGCCGGCAAATGGTCGGGCAGCCGGCCAGTTCAGGGATCGCCTCGGGCCGGGCGCGGGTCATCCTCCGGCCGGAGGATCTATTCGCTTTTCAGCCCGGTGAGGTCCTGGTCTGCGACGCCATCGAACCCAATATGACCTTTGTAGTCCCCCTGGCCGCGGGCATCGTGGAACGCCGCGGGGGCATGCTGATCCATGGTGCGATCATCGCCCGGGAATACGGGATCCCCTGTGTGACCGGAATCCCCGACGCTACATCCTTGATTCCCAACGGAACCCCGGTGACCGTGGATGGTTTTTTAGGAATCGTCATCATCGGTGAGACGACCCATCCCGGAAAATAAAACTGCTGGGAATATCAGCCCGCCTTGAAACAAACCTCCATTAGGGCGAAGAGCAGCATGATCCCCCGCGCGGTCCAGGCTATGGTTCTAATCCAGTTGGTCCTGAGCAAGGACCTCCACAAGGCGGGATTGAATTCTTTCACCAAAAGATTGTGATAAGGTCCCTGCAGGGTGAAGGTAGAAACCCATATCACCCCGAGCACCCCTGCGTTCAACCAGGCTTGGAAAGGCAGAAAACCTTCCGGCGGCCTCCATAGGAGCAGGAGAGCGGTAATCAGCTCGACCGCCATCACCGGGATGACGGCCCGTCCTGCGCGCCGAGTGTTCTCCCTTTCATATTCGACAAGGGTCTCCTTGCCGACTCGTCCTAACAGGGGATAGTCAGCCGCCAGGACAAATCAGGTCACTCCGAGCTTGACAGGCCTGCCAAGTTGTCTTTGAACCTACTCCCCCTTTTTTAACGAAGATCAGTCAAAGAAACAAGACAAGTTGACGGAATCGGCAAGCTTCCCGTCCCAACCCTTTCCTATTTTCCGTAGGCCACCATAGGCAGCCAGAGGACCATTTGCGGGAAAAAGATGGGAAGAAGGACGCCAATAATCTGGATGATAACAAAAGGAAAAACGCCTTTATAGATGTCCATCAAGGTGCAGGAAGGCGGCATCACCCCCTGGAGGAAAAAGATGGAAAACCCAACCGGCGGCGTCAGGAAGGAAGTCTGCAGGGTGACAGCGACCAAAATGGTGAACCAGACCAACTCCGGCTTATCGATGCCGGGATAGCCGCTGAATTTAAGGCCGATGTCGCTGATCACCGGCGCCAGCAAAGGCAGCATGATGAGGCAAATTTCAATCCAATCCAGGAAAAAGCCCATGATGAAGATGGCGAAGAGGATAATCGAAACGATGCCATAGGGTCCCAAGGGAATCGCCTTGATCAGCCCCTGGATGAGTTCGTCGCCCCCCAACAACCTCAAGACCAAAGCAAAAGCGGTCGCACCGACGAAAATGCCGAAGACAAAGCCGCAGGTTTTGAAAGTATCATAGGTTACCTTCCTGATAACCCCGAAGGACAAGCGTTTGTTCCATAAGGCCAACATCGTCGACCCCAGGGCGCCTACGCCCGAGGCTTCGGTTGGCGTGGCTACACCTCCAAAGATCGACCCCAAAGTAATAAGGATGAGAAGGAAAGTGGGAAAGACGGTTTTGACCACATCCAGAACCACCCACCCAGCGAGAGGGCGACGGTCCATGGCCAAAGGCAAGGCTTTGGGCCTGATGAAGCCGACCATAAGGATAAAACCAATGTAAAGCAAACCCAGGACCACGCCCGGAATGAAAGCCCCCATGAACAAGTCCCCTACCGGCAGGGTCAGCTGGTCCGCCATGAGAACGAGCATAATACTGGGGGGAATGAGGATGCCCAGCGTACCGGAAGCAGCGACGATCCCCAGGGATAATGCTTTGGAATAGCCTTGCCTGAGCATGGCGGGCAAAGTCAACACCGACAGCAGAATCACCGAGGCCCCGACGATGCCCGTGGATGCGGCCAGGATGATCCCAATAACCGCTACGGTGATTGCCAGCCCTCCATGAACCTTGCCGAAAAGGTCCTGCATGGACTGCATCATCCTTTCGGCCACCCCCGACTCGTCGAGCATCAAACCCATAAAAATGAACATCGGGATGGCCACCAAAACCCAGTTACTCATTAATTTATAAACCCGGTTGACGACCATTCCCAAAACGTTAAAGTCGACCCCTGTCGCTGCACTCAAGTACTGGTCGGAAAGATAACCCAGAAGGGTAAATAACATGGCCACCCCGCCCAGGACAAAGGCAATGGGGTACCCGAAAAAAAGAAAGGCGATGAAGGTTAGGAACATCAGAAGGATGAGGATTTCATTGAGGGCCATGAGAACTCCGGGTCGAGTCCTTCTTGAATAGGGACGCGGCAACCTTGATCAGCCGGGTGGCCGATACGAGCCATAATAAAAACATGCTGAGTGGGATTACCGATTTGATCGCCCACCGCCAGGGCAGACCCATGGGTGATTCGGAAGACTCGTTGATCCGCCAGGATTCATAGGCAAAATCCAGGCTATGCAGAAGAAGGACCGTAACCATGGGGAAGAGCAACAGCAGAATGCCGAAAATTTCGATAGTTTTCTTGGTTTTGTCAGAAAACTTGCGGGCGGCCACGTCCAGCCGAATGTGTGAATCCTCGACCAAGGCGTAGGGAATGGCGAACATGATACAGATGCCATACAGATGCCATTGGGTTTCCTCCAGGACGACGGAGCCGTGGCCAAAACCGTAACGCAGCACAACCTGAATGATGATGTTGGCGATGAGAACAATGTTCAGCCAGGCGAGGGCCCTGCCCGCTCGAACCATGAAATTCTCGATCCGGGAACAAAAGCCGGGGCCCTTTTCCAATTTGAGTAACATGGATCCGCCTCCAAGAACCCTCAATCTGAAGCAGGATAGCCCCTGACGCAGCCTTGAGCACAGGCTTCCGGCTGCGCCCAGGGACCCTTGAAAGGTGCCCAATCTAAGCCGATGGTTCCGTCTTATTTATCCCAGCCGGTCTTCCGGGGCAAGCTGCTTAGGCTCTGATACACGGCGTAATCCTTGCGGAACGCCTCCAGGTCTTCCCAGACCTTTTTGAAATAGGGATCATTGGCCTTTTGCTCCTCGACGACTTCCAGCCAAGCCTTTTTAAAGGCAGCCAGGAATTCGGGCCCCCAATACTTGATGATCACCCCGTGTTTTTCCATGTTCTCCTTGATCACGGGCGGTTGAGCCGCCTCGCCGATGGCCAAGGATTCGAAAAGGCTCGCCTTGACGGCGATCTCCACCATCTTGCGTTGGGAGGCATTCATCTTCTTCTCCCAGATATCCTTGTTGATGAAGAGTTCTACATAAGTGGCCTGCTGGTGCCAGCCGGGGAAATAGTTATATTTACAAACCTTGTGAAAGCCCAGGGATTTGTCCAGGGAGGGCATGG
>JACAEW010000126.1 GCA_013388675.1 Syntrophaceae bacterium
GCGTGGACGTCCACATCAGCCGCCTGCGCCGGCTCATCGAAAAGGACGCCCAGAAACCCGAGTACATCTTGACCGTGCGAAACGTGGGCTACAAATTCGACGAGGAAGAATCCTGATTCCATCTTCATCTGCGTCCCATTGAACCTCAGAAAGGAGCCATGTTTTGAAAAGGAAAGTTCTTTTAAGCGGGTTGGTTCTCTTCTCCGCGGTCTTATTGGTTTTCGCCGTGATCCCCCGCGGCCCCATCCGGGCCTTCAGCCCCACGGGCTGCGAGGGGGACTGCTCCCAATGCCACAGACTGAATAAAGAAGACGCCAGGGGCATCCTGAAGAGCCTGAAGATGGTCCAGGCCGAAGTGGTCAACATCCAGATGAGCCCCATCAAGGGCCTGTGGGAAGTATCCCTCGATGATCGGGGGAAAAAGGGCCTTCTTTACGTGGATTTCTCCCACAAGTACGTCCTTCCCGGGCCGATCATCGAGGTCAAGACCGGCTCCAACAAGACCCTGGAAAAAATGGGGCAGATGCAGGAGAAAAAGAGGGTCGACTTCGCCAGGATTCCGTTGCCCAGCCCTCTCGTCCTGGGCAGCCCCGAGGCCTCCAAAAGGATTGCGGTTTTCACCGACCCGGATTGCCCGTTTTGCGGAAAGCTTCATGCCGAGCTGGAAAAGGTCGTCCGGGAACGGAAGGACGTATCCTTCCACATCCTTCTTTTCCCCCTGGCCATGCACAAGGATGCCTACTGGAAATCCAAATCCATCCTGTGCCGCCGCTCGCTGGAGATGCTCGAAGAGGCCTTTGACCAGAAGCCCGTTCCCCGGGTTGATTGCGATACCCAAGAGATTGAAGCAAACATCCGCCTGGCCCAGTCGCTCGGGATCACCGGGACCCCCACCCTGGTGGCCCCTGACGGAAGAGTCCTGTCCGGAATGGTTCCCGCCGAACAGATCGTTCAGTTCATTCAATAAACCATCGATTCCGCTTCCCCTGACCAACTGGACCTGATTTCCTGCAGGGGCGGCCTGCAGGGTCGCCCAGGGACCGCTGCAAAAAGAACAGCCCGGGAGGCCGAGGATCGTTTGCCTCCACAAGAATTTTCCATAAAAAATCTCCTCTTGACATCTGATGTGTCATTTCTTAACATTCATGCATCATGCGTACGACCGTGGATATTGACAACTCCATTCTGAAGGACCTGAGGAAATTGCAGCAAAAAGAGAGGCGGTCCCTTAGAAATCCCCCCCAATCCCCCCTTTGCAAAGGGGGGCAGGGGGGATTGGGGATGGCGATTGTGCATTGGTTAGGCATGCTCATCTGAATGTCACCTTATTTAAGGCGTTCACGATAATTGACAATTGAAGATGTGACCCTGAATCCAAAAAAAAAGCCCGGCCGGCTGAATAAAGTCTGCCGTCCGGGCTTTTTTTTAGGCCAATGACCCTATCTCAGGCTGGAGAATAATCCTCCTGAAAAGGGTCTAACGAAGTGAATGATGGTCCTGAAGCAGGAATCAGGGGAAAAGATGTTTGGGAATTGAAGATGTGGCCTTGAATATTCTAAAGAAAGGGGTATTGTAATCGCGGTGATTTGACGATATAATAAAATGGGTACTTTGTTGGCCTCTCTGAAGAGGAACCAAGGAGCCCAGGAAGCCCGATCGAGGTGGCACCCCCGAGTAAGGCTTCCCTTTTTTATGGGCAAGAATATTGGCTCACATGGATTGGCAAACTATTTTGGACTTGATTTCGCCTGGATTCCCTGGGATGGATTTTTCCCGGCGTTCCCGTTCAGGAGAACCTCCCAGACCCGGCGGGCGGCCCGCCCGTCCCACAGGGGGGGACGGTATAATCATTCCTCTTCTCGGGGCTGAACCGGTAGGCGCGCAGGATGGCTTCCTTCCCCTTCCCGGCGATGATGTTCGTCCCCATCTCCCCTATACTAATTACGTGCAAACTCTGGAAATTTTGTCAAGCATCCGGGGAGTGAGTTTAAAAAACTTTTTTAATTTTAGGCATTTTAGCGCATTTTAGGCATTTTGGTTGCGGCTTTGCCGCGCTGTGGTTTCCGATACGTTTTTGGAAAGTCTAATCTACGGGCTGGATTCGGCATGGGCGGAAAATGGATCCCAAGCTTGCCGAGGCAGCCATTCTCCAAGTCCATTTCCAGTTTCCTCCCCGACTATTTTCCGGAGGTTTGCGGGCGAGGTGATACTCACCCGCACGGCGGCGCAATTCGGAAAAGAGTGGCGAAATAGGCTTCCTCGGCCGCTGCCTTTTGAATGCAGCGTAAAACAGCGGTTTCTTGTTTCAACCCGTAGCGGGGGGAATACCAGCCGAGAATCGGTTCTTTTTCCCCTTTCGCCGGGTGAAAATCGCCGCCTTCCTTTAGCTGGATATGAATTCTTTCTTCCCCATGCTGGATGAGCCACCCGCCGGCATCCGGGAACGGGAACGCATCGGGGTGGAGGTGGTAATGCAACTCGAAGATATGCTCCCCGCTGCCGGAAAAAGAATCTTCGATCAGGATTTCGGAGTCTCGCACGGAAAGAATCCTCCGATGGATGACCGGCGGCCGCAGCCTCTGGTATCCGGTGTGGATGGCCTCCAGCCGAATGTTTCCGTTTTTTCTTGTGTGCTCCACCAGCTTTGCTCTAAAAGGGTGGCTCCATGTGAAGCCGGATTCCTGGACCGCCTGGTCTTCCCCGTCGATCGCCACCGTGTTGTGGGCCCGGGTGCTCTTGAAATACCGCCTCCACTCGGGGGCCTGGTTGTACCGGTAGGTTCCCGGGTCCACGAGCATTCCCCGGCCGTTCAGGGATAAGGTGACGGAAAGGGCATCCGAGTGCCCGTGGTAATAAAGCGGCGGCAATCCAAGACGGCCATGGTCGAAGGTGAAAATCATTCCTGGGGATCGGACCACCGTGTATCCGGAGGAAGGAAAAGTTGTGCAAGAAATGGGTTCCTTTTTCATTCGGATCTCCTAACCCGGCATAGCCGGAACCAAACAGGTTGAAAGAACAAAGACAAAGTCAAAAGCAAAGACAACAGCAAAGACTAAAGACTTAGGTGGAAGGTAAGTGTTGGGGTTATCCA
>JACAEW010000019.1 GCA_013388675.1 Syntrophaceae bacterium
ACTCCATGGTAAAAAATTCTTAACCCCATCCGGAAAGGAGTTTTCTCATGGCGGGACCTTTAACTGGAATTCGCGTGCTTGACCTTACCCGGGCCTTGGCCGGTCCTTACTGCACGATGATGCTGGGCGACATGGGAGCGGAAGTAATTAAGGTGGAGTCCCCTGACGGAGGGGATGACTCGCGGGCATGGGCGCCGCCCTTTATCGGGAAGGAAAGCGCATATTATCTTTCCTGCAATAAAAACAAGAAAAGCATCACCTTGAACCTCCGCTCCGATGCGGCCAAGAAGATCCTCACTGACCTGATCAAGGTTTCGGATGTGGTGGTGGAAAACTTCCGCCCGGGGGTGATGAAAAAGATGGGGTTCCCCTACGAAACCCTCAAGGCCATTAACCCGAAAGTAATCTTTTGCTCCATCACCGGCTTCGGAACCAAAGGACCGGATGCCCAAAAGCCCGGTTTTGACCTCATCGCCCAGGGCATGAGCGGATTTATGTCCTTCACCGGCGAAGTGGGGGGAGGGCCGATCAAGGTGGGAGTGGCCCTGGCGGACATCAATTCCGGCATGTTCGCGGCTTACGGAATTCTAACGGCCCTTTACCACCGGGAAAAAACCGGGGAAGGGCAGGTGGTGGAAACCTCTCTGTTTGAAACGATGGTGGCTGAGTTGACTTTCCAGGCCGGCCGGTACTTCGCCACCGGGATTCCCCCGAAACCCGAGGGAAACCGTCATCCTTTGATTGCCCCCTACGAAAGCTTCCATTGCCAGGATGGCTTCATCAATATCGCCGCGGGGAACGATAACCTTTTTGCCGGCACCTGCGAAGCCATCGGTTTGCCGGAGTTAGTCAAAGATCCCCGGTTCATAAACAACGGGATTCGGGTAAAAAACCGCGAAGCACTGACCGCGCTCATGGAAGGGAAAACCAAGACCTTCAAGGTGAAGGATCTTCAGAAAAAGCTGGACGAGCGGGGGGTTCCCAACGGCCCCATCTGGTCGCTGGACCAAACCCTGACCTCCGAACAGGCTCACGCCTTGGAAATGGTGAAAGAGGTGGAACACCCCACCTGCGGGAAGATCAAGGTAATCGGCATACCGGTGAAACTCTCCAAGACTCCGGGAGCAGTCGAACTCCCCCCGCCCACCTTGGGGCAGCACACCGAAGAAATTCTAACTGGAGTTTTGGGATATACGAAGGGAGAGGTGGAAAGACTCAGGAAGGAAAAAGTCATCTGAAAAAAGTTTCGAGTTGAAGAAAGGAAGAACCTGAAACTCGAAACTATTTTTTCCCCCTGCATGCTTTTACGCACAGCCCACAGATATTCTGGCTGATCCCCGCCTTTTTCACCAACACTTTCATCATCTGGAAGCAGCCAACGTGATCGAAATCCTCCGGCCTCTCCTTGATGGATTGGGAGGGGCAGGAGGAAATACAAGCTCTGCACTCGGCGCAACCCCATGGCAGGGGTTTATCGATTTTGAGCGGCATGTTGGTGAGAACGGTGATCAGCCGCTGGCGGGACCCGAATTGCGGACTCACCAGGAGGTTGTTCCGGCCGATCCATCCGATCCCCGCCCGGGCGGCGATGTGTTTGTGTGATACATGGGCCCACTGTTTTTCCCAGTCGATGATCTGGGAGGCCGGAATGGGAAGGGCCTCCCAGCCCCGTTCCTGGATGAAATTCATGATCTTCAAACCCATCTCATCCAGCATCATATTGACCCGCTGGTAATGGAAGAAATACAGCTTCGTAGGGCCATCCATGATGTCTTCGAGGATGCGGTCGGATAGATGAAAGGCCACCGAAACCGCCCGGCCCAAAACCCGCAAGGTCTTGGCCGGCAAAGAACACTGCCGCTCGGGCAGCCCGCCCACTTCCGCCACCCCAAAAAGAGAAGCCCCTTCCCGGAGGGAAAAAGCCTTCAATCCTTCATAATTACTTTTTTCGTCCATTTCCCCGGTCTCTTTGGGTCATCTCTGGACCCAGTCAGAGATTTAGCTTTTGCTTTAAATATTGAATATCGATATAAGGCTCTCCATCCCTTCTCTTTCTCTCTTCAGCGTTTTCGAAATCCTTGAGCAGCTCTTCAACTCGTTTCCTCCCTTCCGGGGTCATCATGGCCTCCCGGGGAGTTTTGCCGTCAAGGGCCGGGATCTTTTCATCCACCCAATGAATCATCCAGTCTTCCATGGCTTTGGAATAAAAAGGAAGGTACCTTTCCCGGTTCTTATTGTCCCGGAAGGGGGAATCTTCCTGCGGCATCTTTTTAGTCAGCTTTTTCAAATCTTCAAAGGTATCCGCGAGATGGCGAATATCGTCACCCATTATTTCCCGGAGCCTCCTCTTGCCCCGGGCCAGCCGTTCCCTGGAGAGGCACCACAGTTCCAGCCTTCCCGGCGTCCAGGTAACCGTCCCTAAAGACGTCCACCTGAGTTCCCCCGATCCCCGGATCATTTCGGACTTGAAAATGATACTCTGCTCCATCTCCTTTCCCGCTTCCCAATCTTTCGACTCCCCCCTCTTCAGCCAGGTCCACACCATTTCCTTGCCCTCTTCTTCGGAGTCAAGAATAAAGTCGAATTCCTTCTGAAGACGAAAGCGCAGAGGGTCAGGATTCTTCGCTTGAAAGATCGCCTTGGCCGAAACCACCGGGTGATGTTCCTCGGTGACCAAGACGGGTTCAACCCGGGGTTGATCTTCAACCAGGTGATGGATGATTTCCCCCTTTATTTTGGCGAAATCCGACCACCCCGTCCTGCCGGTCTCTTTTTTGAATTTCTCCCAGGCCTGGCCGACGGAGGCCAGAATGCCCTCTTTGTTCCTCCGGGAAAGGAGGGTGATGATCCCGGAAAATTTATTGACCTGCCCTGCCCGGATCACCCGGGCGAGGATGAGGTCCCATTTCGTCAGGGTGCGTGATCCCCTCACCTCCCGGGTATCCAGTTCTTCCGCCGTGAAAAGGTCTTTCAGCCTCAATCCGACTTCGGGGGTCACCTGGAGGACCTCGTACAGGCTTAGATGGCTCGAAATTTCGTATTGCAGGAGGGAACGTTCCTCCGGGGTCAGCGTTTCTTTCTTGCTCTGAAAGAATTCTTCGATCAGGGTCAATCCTTTTTCCCTCTTGAAATCGTGGAGGAACCAGTCCAGAAAGATTTGGAAACGGTCTTCTTCCCCTTCCCGTATGACCAGCGGCTCCCGGAAAGGCTTTCTATAATAGACGGCGTACGCCTTTTCAAAATCTTTCTTGTATTTCTCGTTGCCGGAAAAGGCGAGGAGTTGATCCCGCAGTCCCAGTTCTACCGGGGTGGCCGAGGTCTTTTCCGGCTGCCTCCCCTCTTCTTTACTTAAACAGCATTTCTTATATTTCTTACCGCTGCCGCAGGGACAGGGGGCGTTTCTGCCGATCTTCTCTTGCTTGATGATCCCCTGGGAAAGAGGGGCTGCCGGGGGTTTAGGCCCGGGTTTTCCCAGCATTTCCGCAAAATGTTCCAGGTTTAAGAAGATCGCCTCCTTCACCTGGTCAACCTCTTTGCTCCGGTAATAATGCCCCGTGTTCATCCGCTCCGCGGCATCCCGGAAATATTCGTAGGCCCCGGGAAAATTCCCCTTGTCGGCCTCATATTCACCCAGCGAGGCATAGGCTTCCACTGCCAGGGGATCCAGCTTCAGCGCCTCCTTGTATTGCCGGACGGCCTCCTCTTCCTTCCCCTGGTTGATCAGCACATTCCCGTAACCAACCCTTAACCCCGGGTCTTGCGGGGCCTTTTGAACCTCCTTTCGATAATATTCTTCGGCCTGCTCCCGGGACATGCTCCGCCCGTCCACGAGGCCCAATTTGCCCACATGGACCGGACCCGGCCCCGGGCTGAAATTCTCCTTCTCCATGAGGGCCGTAGCCAGGAGCAAATGGCCGGTGATGGCCAGGTGTCCCTTGGCCGTTATTTCATACTGGTTGATGGCCCGGCAATTCTTGCAGACGATCTTGTCCCCGATTAAGGGTTGCCCCTTCTTTTCCTGAACCAGGATCTTTTCAATCTCATAGGAATAGGATTTCGCGCAACGGCGGCATTTCAGTTCCACCGTGGCCGTATTCTGGCGCAAGGCCGTAAGATCGTTTCTTTGCAGGCCCTCCAGCCTTTGATCTTTCCTCTTCTTTCTCTCGGCCAGGCTTTCTTCAATCGAGGGCAGCAAGGGATCCCTGACCCCGTGGAGGTGGCAAAGGAGGTAAAAGATCTCCTCATCCATCTCTTCCCCCTCCCGCAATTCATTTCTCAGGGGGTCGATGAATTGCCGGGACCCGATTCCTTCCAGGGCACCCAGGAAAGCCTCCTTATCGATGGACCACAGCTTATCCCAGTGGGCAATAAGGAAATGGACAGTCTTCTCTTCGGGGATGTCCCTCAGCGCAAATAGAAGCTGCAAAAGCTGATCCTCACCCAGCCGGGGGAAACCCTTCTCCAGGTAATCGACCAAAGGGGGGCCGATTTGGACCATGGCCTGAATAGATTCTTGCTTTAGGTCGCCGATTTCTTCTCTTTCCAGCAGGGGCAGCAAATGAGGGAGCGCCGCCGGGTCTTTGAGCTCTCCCAGCAATCTAACCGCCCGTTTCGTCCCATAGGATTCGGGATGTTCTTTTAATTGCTGAAGGCAACGGACGAAGACGGCCGCGGGTTCGAACAAAGATATAACCCGTCGGATGAAAAGTTCGTCCAGGGGATGTGAATCCCGATCCTCGAAAAGGAGCGGAAATAGGTCCTTCGGGTCCACTTCCTCCCCCTTAAGGTTCCACAAGCACTTGAATTCGACGAATTTTTCAAGAATGGCCAGAGTGGCCACGGCGATCCACTTGAAGGAATCCTCAGGCCCATTTTCCAGGTAATTCATGAAGGCTTTAAGTACTTCCAAGTTGATCCAGGGGGGTATTCCCCTCTCTAAAGACCCGTCCTCTTTGACCCCGGCCCCCCCCGTTTTATTCTCCCCCATGCTCTCCCGGGCCCACCGCCCAGCCGTCTCGACGACCCTCCTGTAGTCGCCTTTGGCGAAAGCCTGTTGAAGGTCTCCCGCCAGGGCGGAATAATTCCTGCCTTTCAGGAAAGCCAGGCATTCTTCAACAGCAGGGGGCAACCCTTTTCCCAAAAACTTCTTTTTTCCCTCTATCTTCAGATCTTCCAAATTATGCCAGGAGCCACAGGCCGCGATTAAGGGATACAAAATCTCCATCCCTCTTTCCCGGTAAAGGCGAGAATAGGGTTCCAAGAGCGCAGCCATATCCTCTTTCGCCTTGAGGAGTGCCCCGATCAGGACTTCGATGATGTAGGGGTCCGTATCTTCTTTGATATCCGAAAGCAGGGGCCTCAGGATCCTCCTTGCCGAATCGGTGCCCAGTTCCCCCAGGGAGACGATTACCCAAATCCTTTCACCGACGTCGATGGGTCTCTTTCTCTTTTTCATTTCGTACCGTGGGATCAACCGCTCGTCCTTGAGTTTGCCCAGCATCAGAGCGCATCCTCCGGCCACGTCGCCCGTTCTCGTTTCGTAGGCCTCCAAGACCAAATCAGAGAATTTTTGATCCGGGTAGCTTTCCAGAAATCTCAAAGCTTCCAGCAAGACCTCATCGGCCGGGTCCTTCAAAAGCTTCCCCAGGACTTCCTGTCCTGATTTCCCGTAGAGAGTTTCCAGCCGCTCGCAGGCCCATCGCCTGACCCTGGGCACCCTGTGCCCGGCCAAGTTCATCAGTTCAGATTGACTCCATATGCCTGAAGGCATGTTCCAGCTCCTTGCTCTGCGTAAAAGTTGCCCAAAGAGAAGATAGCACCCAGGCTAACGCCCTGTGGCCTGGTCAGAAATTCATCCTGAGAGGACGGCTGCAATGCCAAGCGGGGAGGGAAACCTTTCTATGCAACGGGGGGGCCACTTTGGTTGTTTCCCGTCTTAGCGAAACCCAATGGCCCCATGGGAGAGCCTCCTGGCGACTTCTTGTTTAACTTTCTCTTCGGTCCAATCGGGATGAGTCTTACGGAGGTGAACCAGCAGGCGATGTCGTCCGTTGATGAACTGCGGATCTGACCGGTCGTGGGATCGTAAACATCCACCCCCTTGATTTCCAAAATAATTTGGGCGTTCGCAGGGGCAACCCTGAGTGGTTGCCCTTTCTTGGGTTTGGCCGGCAGAGATTCTCCGACTCGATGAATCACGACATCGGGTTCTCCAAAGACCATGAACAGGTTTCCCGCCCCCGTCTTTTTTAGCAGTTCATCCCCCATTGCCAGGTCCGGGTTCATCCGGGCCATCAAGACGGTGAGTTTGCCATACCGCTTGGCTTCCTCGGAAACATGGGGGTCAAAGGCGAACCCGCAGACCACGAGCAGGTCAAAACCGATTCCCCGGACGGCCTCCTTGGCAGCTTCTTTGACCAGTTGCGGCCCGACCGTTCCATGCTCCGGGCCTATGCAGATTGCCGCTCGCCTCGTAATTTCCTTTCCTGACCCATTGTTGACCTTTAACCCTTTCTTATTTTCCTCGCCCCTCGCGGGAGAGGGCCGGGGTGAAGGGGATTCGGTATATTCGCCTGCCGCATGGATCCATTGTCCGGCATAAGGCTCCAACCGGTCAAACTTGAGTCGTTCGTTCTTAATAGTATTCTGAATTCCTGACTTCTTCAGGTTTTCCAGGATCACCTGAACAAATTGCGATGGATCATCCGTAGGGGCAGGTTCCTGTGCCTGCCCTTCCTGTGGGCGGCCACGGGGGGCCGCCCCTCCATCCAAAAATTTAAAAAGTCTGACCGGACATGGCTATATATTTAAAAAATCCAGCCCTTAACACATCAGGTATAGGTCTGTATCCAACGCAAAAGGCTGTTCAGGTCCATGGCCCCGGGCTGGCGGGCCACTTCTTGGCCGTTTTTGAAGATGACCAGGGTGGGGACGCTCTGGATCCGGAATTGGCTGGCCAGCATCTGTTCCGTCTCGGTGTTCACTTTCGCAAGACGTACCCGGGGCTCCAGGCGTGCCGCGGCCTGCTGGAAGATGGGAGCCATCATCTTGCACGGCCCACACCAGGCAGCCCAGAAGTCCACCACAACCGGGATTCCCGTCCTCGAGATGGTCTTCTCAAAAGTCTCGGCGGTTAGCTCCACCGGGTGAGCACCGAACAAATCTTCTTTGCATTTGCCGCACTTGGGCCGTTCTTTCATTCGATCCGCCTGCACCCGGTTGACTGCGCTGCAATGCGGGCAAACAATTTCCACTGAATTTGGCATAAAACGCCCCCCCTTTTCCGAACAAGCTGCCCGATATAAAGAAAACGGGCTGGTCTCGATAAAAAGCCTTTTACCGAATCCTCAGAAGCTCCTCCGCCCTTTTAGCCCAATTTCCGCACGTTGGAGAATGAAACCTTTTATTAACGCGGACTTGCATTTTTTCCAGTCACTATGTTCCGCCTTGTGCAAACTCTTGGTGGGCTTCATAACCTGGAGCGGAATTCCCATGATTTCAGGGGTTTTTCTCTGATCAGGTTGCGGTGTTGCTCGGTTTCGATCCTCTTCGTATCAATAACCGAGGATCCCCCTCGGCCCCAAAATCCCTTTGTTCCTTTGCGGTTTTTTCCGACCTTTGCGGGCCTTCTTGACCAGGGTTCCGGTTTCTAACCCCGGGCCTTGCAGGGAGAGCTTTCCTTGCAAGGCGGTTTCCATATTTCAAGCCAGAGCCGCCCTTTGCTCCCGGGGAGCGGATTCCAGCCGGCCCAGAGAACCAACCGTCCGCTGCCGCGGCCCTCTGGGGATCAATACCGAATCGAACAGAAGGTGGTTCTTTTAGACTTGGCCCTTGTAAACGCGTTTGGTTTTTCGGATATACATTTGCTACTACTTTATTCATTTTATAATTGTATGTAAATTAAAAAATTCCGTAACTGCTTTGCCACATGAGAAAAGAGGTCCCAAAATGTGAGGAATCCCAGAAATCCGCCTTGGTCCCCCTTTTCCAAAGGGAGATTTGCACCTTGATTTCTCTGAATCAATCAAAAAAGCTTTCTTCCCTTTGAAAAAGGATTGCCGGAAGCCTTGTCCGTACCGCGCTCTTTATGATATAAAGGCTTACCAGTCACGAGAAAGGAGATTTTGGAAAATGGCGGTCATCGTGCCCTTTCGGGGGATCAGCTACAACCCCCAAATCATCAAGGATTTGAGCCAGGTGGTGGCGCCTCCTTACGATGTAATCTCACCCCAGGAGCAGGATGTTCTTTACCAGCGGCACCCTCATAATGTGGTCCGTTTGATCCTGAATAAAGAAACCCCTCAGGATACCCCCCAGGATAATCGTTATACCCGCTCGGCGGCCCTCTATTCAGCCTGGCAGAAGGAAGAGGTCCTGGTCCGAGCGGCAACTCAGCACTTTTATTTTTTGCAGGAGGAGTTCAGCCCTTCCGTGCTCCCCGCCGGTCAAACGGTCTCCACCTCCGGGATGATCGTTCGCCAGGGATTCATCGGCCTGATCCGGTTGGAAGAATACAGCGCCAAAGTCGTCCTGCCCCACGAAAAGACCCAGACGAAGCCGCGCGCCGATCGATTGGCGCTGATGGAGGCCTGCCAGGCGAATTTCAGCCAGATTTATTCCCTTTACGAGGATAAAAAGGGAGAGGTGGCCCCGATCTATCACCAGATTTTCTCTTCCGGCCCCCCTTCGATGGAAGCGACCGACGCGGAAGGAGTGCGGCGGAAGGTCTGGATGGTCAGCGATCCGGGAATCCTTAAGAAGGTCCGGGAGATCATGAAGCCCAAAGAGATTTACATCGCCGACGGGCACCACCGCTATGAAACCGCCCTGGCCTACCGCGAAAAGCAGCGGCAGAAATTTCCCAAGAGCACCGGCCGGGAGACCTACAACTTCACCATGATGTACTTTGCGGCCATGGAAGACCCGGGAGTCTTCATTCTTCCCACCCACCGGGTGGTGAGCAACCTGGATGGATTTGAAGCGGAGGGTTTCCTGGATCAACTCCGGTCCGATTTCATGATGGAAGACTATGAATTCCAGGAAGGAAACGAAAAAGCCGTCCGCGACCGGCTTCTGCAGCAACTCGCCCATCGCCCGGATAGGGAGCGCGTCCTGGGGATGCTCCTGAAGGGCATTAAAAAATATTTCCTCCTCACCCTGAAAGACAGTCGGGCCATCAAACGGGTGGAACCCGGCATCGCGCCTTCCCTGGAGGCGCTGGACGTGAACCTCCTGCACATTCCCATCCTGCAAAAGCGTTTGAATATCGGCGGGCAGGACCTGGCGGCCAGCAAGAAGGTCTTCTACTTCAAGGACCCTGGGGAGGCGGCCGCAGCCGTGCAAGCGGGGAAAGGGCAGGTCGCCTTTTTCCTGAACCCCACCCGAACCCATCAGGTGCGGGATGTGTCCCTGGCGGGGGAAACCATGCCCTCCAAATCAACCTTCTTTTACCCCAAACTGCTGAGCGGGCTGGTCATTAATCCCTTGGACCCCCATGAAGAGATTGACGTGGAATGAAGCGGAAGAGAGCCTCGACACTCTGTTCGGCGGGCGGCTCAAGGTCCTCCAAAAGAAGCAGGGCTACCGGTTCTCCATCGATGCCCTGCTTCTCGCTAACTTCGCCAACCCCGGCCCGGACGACCGGATCATCGACTTGGGGACCGGCTGCGGGATTGTTCCCCTGATTTTAATCTTCCGAAAAAAAGCCAAACGTATTACCGGCGTGGAGGTCCAGCCGTCCCTGGCGGAGTTAGCCCGTCGCAATGCAGCCTTGAATCGATTCTCCTCACGGTTCCAGGTGTGGGAAGAAGACCTCCGGTATCTAGACCCAAGAATAAAGAGAGGAAGCTTCGACCTGGTCTTAACCAACCCTCCTTACCGGAAAATCGGTTCGGGCCGGGTAAATCCCCAGACGGAGAGGGCGGTCGCCCGCCACGAGATTCAGACAACCCAGGAAGAGGTCCTCCGGGCGGCCCATTATTTATTAAAGGACAAGGGGCGGTTGGTCCTGGTATATCCTGCATCCCGGACCATCGATTTGATGCGCGGCCTGAGCAAGTTTCACCTGGAGCCCAAAGGACTGCAATTCGTGCATTCCCATGAGAAGGACGAAGCCCGGCTGGTCCTGGTTGAAGCCCTCAAGGAGGGCCATGTCCAGGTGAAAATCCTTCCTCCCTTCTTTCTCTACGAATCTCCCGGAAATTATACTGCTGCCGCCCGTGAACTCTTTGAATGAAATTGAATCCTGGAGGACGGACCCGGGGGAAGGGCATTTGATCTTTCATGCCAGATGTCGGATAATGCAGATGTTCATCGGTTTAAAATGAAACCGGGGGGCCCGGGCGGTGTTTATTCCCCTTAAAGATGACAACCCCACCTTGACCTTTCCCATCGTCACCGTCGGACTGATTCTGGCCAACGGTTGGGTTTTTTATCATCAGATAACGTTGGATGTCGTCGAAAGCCAAAGATTCGTGTACCAATGGGGGGCGATCCCCTACCAGATCATTACGGGGGAGTCTCTTTACGGCCCTTCCCGGATTTCCGTCTACCTCACCCTGTTTTCCTCCATGTTTCTCCATGGTGGGTTTCTGCATCTCTTCGGCAATATGCTTTATCTCTGGATTTTCGGCAATAACATCGAAGACACCCTGGGCCATTTTCGTTTCCTCCTTTTTTACCTGGGGTGCGGCCTTGCTGCCGCTCTTGCCCAGGTCCTTTCCA
This sequence comes from Syntrophaceae bacterium, assembly GCA_013388675.1. Classification (GTDB taxonomy): domain Bacteria; phylum Desulfobacterota; class SM23-61; order SM23-61; family SM23-61; genus SM23-61. Next base: position 10,723 of record JACAEW010000019.1, read on the forward strand.
GCCCGGGTTCGACGATCCCCATGATCGGGGCCAGCGGGGCGGTAGCTGGGGTTCTGGGGGCCTACATCTTTCTTTTCCCGGGAGCGCGGGTGCTCACCCTGTTTTTCATCCTTATTATCATCAAATTCATCCGCCTCCCGGCTCTGATCGTCCTGGGCTTCTGGTTCTTCCTTCAGCTCATGGGAGTCATGGGAGGGGCCATCTCCAACGTGGCCTTCTTCGCCCATATCGGAGGATTTGTCGTAGGGCTGATCCTGGTCAAACTCTTCCAGCCCAAGTGGTCCAGGCGACGAAGGAGGTACTGATTTTTTATCACCACAGGGGCATAGCATGGCTCTGCCGTGCTGTGTCTCCGTGGTGAAAAGCCTTTATGTCAGACCAGATTATTTACGGAATCAACCCGGTTCTGGAGGCCTTACGGTCCGACCGGCAGCTCCTGAATAAGGTGCTCCTGGCCGCAGGGAAGGAGGGCGGGCCCATCCGATTGGTTCGCCAGCTCGCCCGAGAAAAGGGGATTCCGGTTCAGGTTTCGCCCAAAGAGGCCCTGGACCGGCTGGGCGGGAGCGGACACCACCAGGGAGTTCTGGGCTTCACTGCCGCTTCATCTTATTCGACCTGGGAGAATTTACTCAACCGGGTACGGTCAGAACCGGGGAAGAGCATTGTCTTGGTCCTGGACAGTATCGAAGACCCGCAGAACCTCGGGTCCTTAATCAGGACGGCTGAGGCCTGCGGGGTCAAGGGAGTCATCCTGCCCAAAGACCGCGCTGCGGGAATAACTCCGGCCGTGGTCAAAGCTTCCGCCGGGGCCGTGGTCCATCTGCCGATCGTCCGGGTTACCAACTTGGCCAGCACGTTGGAGGAATTAAAGAAGGAAGGGTTTTGGATCGTGGGGGCTGACTCCCGCGCGGGAAAAAATCTTTATGAGCTGAAATTCGACATGAATGTGGGTTTGGTCATCGGGAGCGAAGGAAAGGGGGTTCGCCCGCTCCTCCTGAAGAAATGCGATCATACAGTATCCATTCCCATGAGGGGAAAAGTCTCCTCCCTGAACGCCGCCATCGCCGGCGCCGTTATCCTCTTCGAAATCCTGCGACAACAGCTTGCCCAAAAGGTTTGAGCTTTTACCATAATCATGCCCGCTCGGTGCACGGAATCGAAGGCGCCTCATGATTTTGGCGCGCAATCGCCTTGCTCCCGGGCCGGGCACCCTCAGGGCATCTTCCTCAATTCCTTTTTCAGTACCTTTCCTACAAGGCTCTTGGGCAAGGCCTTCAGGAAGACGATCTTCTTGGGAACCAGGAAGCGGGTAAGCTTCATCTGGCAGTGTTCGATGATTTCCTCCGCGGTAGGTTCCTCCCCGGGTTTCAGGACCAAAAAGGCCTTGATCTCCTCCCCGTAGACTTCGTCCTTCATGCCGATCACGGCCGCTTCCGATACCTTGGGGTGGTTGAACAGGACCTCCTCGATCGTCCGGGGAGAAATGTTCTCCCCGGCCTTTATGATCAGGTCCTTTTTTCGGTCCGTGATCCAGAAATAGCCGTCTTCGTCCACGTACCCTAAGTCCCCCGTATGGAGCCAGCCATCCCGCAGAACCTCCGACGTCTCCTCCGGCCTGTTCCAATAGCCCTTCATGAGCATGGGACCCCGAAATTACGACCTTCGCCCCCGAGTCCTGATAGATGAAGGCGGTTTCCTCTTCCCCAACCAGGTAATTGATCGGAACGACTACAGCGCCGATCCTCCAGACGGCGTTGAAGCCCTGGAGGACTTCCGGGCAGTTGGGCATCTGCAGGATGACCCGGTCCCCCAGCCTTACCCCCAGGTCCTTCAGCGCCCGGGCCAGTCTCCGGGAGGCTCGCAGCATCTCCACATTGGTAATTTCTCTTCCTTCATAAAAGAGGAAAACCTGTTCCCCCTCTTCCTTGACCCTTTCCTCAGCGACCCCGGCCAGATTCATCCTTTCCCCCATTCTCTCCTTTTTTCAATCTTTCGCCTGCCGAGGGGCCCATAATGGAAAGACATGTTCCCCAAAAACCTCCCCCACCCCATCTTTTCAAGGGTCTTCTGCCAATCGAGTGGGTGCTTGAGGAAGATTTTGAGCTTCCCGGGTCTACCCCTGCCGGAAGAGAGTTGGCCGGGCCCAGGGGGGCATCCCGCCCGGGGCCGGACATCCTGAGGCAGCGGTTCTTCCATCGGGTTGCGTTGGAAATGAATGGGGTTATCCCTGTTTACGCTGGAATTTCGTTTTATGCGAAGGGTTCGGGGACCGGTGCCTTGCGGAAGCCGGCCCAGGGCTTCGGAACCCCGTATTTTTCACGCCGAGGCTGTCCCGCCCCGGGCGGGATGCCCCCCTGGGCCTGTGCGATGGAGTCGTTTTCTCCCTTTTTACCCACTCGATTGGGAGAAGACCCTTATTTTTTAGGTCGGTGGTCTCGTAAAAGGTAGAAATCTGGCTCTTTTCGTCACCCCTGAAAGCCTGAATTCAATTATTTAAACCCCTCACTTAGCGGGACTGGACAGGAGTTTCGCCGGGGTGACGCCCTTTTAGATTGTTTACGAAATCATCAGTCTAAACCGTCAAACTTACCATGCGGACTAGCAACTACAAGAGCCGCATGATTTTTGCATGTTCGAGGTTAGGCGATATCCCGAGCCCCGGGCGGTCTGGATATAATCCAACTGGACAGGTTTTACCTCTTCATATAACTGTTTATTCATTGCGTAGGTGATCCCGCCTTCATGAAATATTTCGTCATCCTTATTTGGTTCATCCAGAACCATGCCCAATGAGGGCCCGGATCACCCGCCGGGGGCTAAATATATGCGAATGGTGGGTAACGTATCCCGATCCTTAAAGTATTCCTTTAGCATTTCTGTTGCTTTTTCGGAAACTTGAAACATTTTCTCATCCTCCAGGTTTTATTTGCATCCGGTTGTTGCTGCTCAAGCCCAGCAATTCTCTTTTTTTGTTTATAATTGCTATGATGCCATTATCCGATAATGGATTCCCTTAATCAATTCTTTTATCCAGAAGATGTTGCGTCAGGACCAGGCATAGGAACTCGCCCTCGAAAACCTTCTGCCGGTCCTGGTTGAAAACCTCGCAGTGGACTTTTCTTTTTTTCCCTTCTTCATCGGTCACCTCAGCCTGAGCCTCCAGTCTATCCCCAACAATGACCGGTTTTAAAAAGCGGGCTTGGGAGGAAAGAAGAACCACGTAGGGATCGTTCACCGCCACCATGGCGGCATAATCGGCCAGGCCAAAGGCGAAACCGCCGTGGGCCAGTCCCTTCTCGTCGACCCTCATTTTGGAATTTACGGTCAGCGAGACTCGGGAAGACTTCCCGCTCTCAATCCTTTCCACCTGTCCCACGAATTCCGCAGATACGCATAAATGAGTTTTTTGAACATCTCCCCCTTGCACGGTCATCGAACTCCTCCAGGATATTTAAAAGGCCCGTCCAGCTTTAGAATCCGCATTTTTTACCGATACCTTTCATGGATTGAATTTGCCGGAGGACAAGCTTATGAATTCTGCCCTGTCTGCCCTGGGGGCCTACGGAAAGAAGCTCGATGTAGCCGCCAACAACATAGCCAACGTCAATACGGAGGGGTTCAAAAAAAGCCGAGCCATCCTCCAGGAGGCCGATCCCTCCGGAGTAGTCGTCACCCTCCGTCGGGTAAATACCCCGGGGGCCCCCATTTATCCGTTGGACGGCGCCGGGGAACTCAGGGAATCTTCCAATGTGGATTTGGCCGAAGAAATTGTCGGCCTCCACACGACCCAACATGGCTTCCAGGCCAACTTGAAAACTCTGAAGGTCGAGGATGAAATGCTGGGGTCCCTTTTCGACATCCTGGCCTGAAAGATAAGGGATTCAACCTCCGAAACGGAAATATTCGGTCACGAACAGTTGATTATCGACCTTCTTCACGCCTTCTAACCGGGCCACGCTTTTTTCGCAATTCCCCTTCTCCGCTGCGGAACCGACGGCGCCCCGGAGAGTCACCTGCCCTCCTTCGACCTGGATGTTGATGTGGCGGACCTCTACCCCCAAAATTCCCAGGAGAGTGGCCTCCACTTTTTGTAGAATAGCAATGTCCCTGAGCTTTTCTTCCGCCTTCTTTCCCCCTTCCTCCAAATCCGGGGAACGAATGAAATCCAGGACCATCTGAACGGCCATGTCCTGCGTTAGCCTTCGGGTATTGATCACCAGGTCGTAGAGAGCAGGGTCATCCCAGTCCACATCGAAGAATGACCGGATGAATCCCGCGGAATCCCGGTCGCTTCGACGAAGAATCCGGGTGGCCTGTTTCTCATCGCCCCCTCCCCGCTCGATGAAGCGGCGTAATCGAACCTCGAAAGGAGCGACAAACCTCAAGTGGAAGGCCCCGGGAAGGTCTTTCAGCAGGACCTGCCCCCCCCGACCCACGATGATGACGTTTCCTTTCCGCGCATAGTCGTAGATTACCGCCTGGAGGAAATGGAGGAATTTCCTTCTCTGGACCTGTAAAGAGTCCCAAACGGGAGGCTTCTTTTCGTCAAACTTGTCCAGGTCCGGCTCGGGTAGACCGTAGGTCGCCAGAGCTTCGGCCATTTTCTCTTTGTCCACAAAATCATACTGAAGAACCTCGGCCACCTTCTGGGCAATCTCCGTTCCCAGGCTGCCCATCTGTCTGGATACAGTGATTACGGCCATGGCAACCTCCGTTTTTCAAATGGGGAATGCGAGAATTCGGTATGCGGAATTTTTTAAATCCCCTGCTTTCAGCGTTTTTATTTCGCACCCTACATTCCGCATTTCCATCTTGAGCCTTCTTTGGCTTTATTATACCATCTCCTTACATCCATTCCTCTTTAAACCTTTACTCGATCGATGAAAGACTTCAACCTTCACTCCATCGGCGGCCTTTCCGAGCCGGAAGCGGCCCGGCGCTTGAAGGCGGAGGGGTTCAACGAACTCCCTCCCTCCCGACAGCGGGGAATCATGACGATTACGCTGGAAGTGGCCCGGGAACCCATGTTCCTTCTCCTGGTTGCCTGCGGGGTCATCTACCTGGCCCTGGGAGACCTGAAAGAAGCCCTGATGCTCCTGGGTTTTGTTTTCGCGATCATGGGAATCACCATCTACCAGGACCGCAAGACCGAGCGAGCCCTCGAGGCTCTCCGGGACCTGACCAGTCCCCGGGCGCTGGTCATCCGGGATGGGGAGCAAAAGCGCATCCCCGGAAGGGATGTGGTTCGGGAGGATATTCTCGTTCTGGCCCAGGGAGACCGGGTGCCGGCGGATGCCGCCGTTCTCTGGAATGAAAACCTTCTCCTGGACGAATCCCTTTTGACCGGTGAATCCGTCCCGGTGCGCAAGGCCCTCTGGGATGGAGCCAGCCAAATCACCCGGGCCGGGGGCGAAGAACAGCCCTTCGTTTTTTCAGGAACTATGGTCGTCCAGGGAAATGGAATCGCCCGGGTCGTTGCCACGGGTGCGGCCACGGAAATCGGAAAGGTTGGGAAAGCGCTGCAATCGGTCGAGACGGAAGAGACCCTCCTGCAGAAAGAGACGCGAAGGTTTGTGCGCGCAGTGGCGGTCTTCGGCATGTCTTTTTGCGTTTTGGTAGTGGTGGTGTACGGCATCAACCGGGGAGACTGGCTCCATGGCCTTCTCGCTGGAATCACGCTAGCCATGGCCATGGTGCCGGAGGAATTCCCGGTGGTCCTGACGATTTTCCTGGCCCTGGGCGCCTGGCGGATCTCCAAAAACCAGGTTTTGACCCGCCGGGTTCCCACGGTGGAAACCTTAGGATCGGCCACCGTCCTTTGCGTGGATAAGACCGGAACCCTGACCCAGAACCGGATGACGGTCAGAAAAATCTTTTCCCGGGGAGAGTTTTGGGAGGTCGCCGTTCCTTCCTCGAAAAGCCTACCCGAATCCTTTCACGAAGTCATTGAATTCAGCATCCTGGCCAGCGAAAGAAATCCCTTCGATCCTATGGAGAAAGCCCTGAGGCGGCTCGGGGAGCGTACCCTGAATAACACCGAGCACCTCCATGAAGATTGGACGTTAATCCACGAATACCCCCTCTCCCGGGGACTGCTGGCCCTTTCCCATGTTCACAGAGTCCCCCTCAGCGAAAGCTATGTGATCGCCGCCAAAGGCGCCCCGGAGGCGATTGCGGACTTGTGCCATCTGGACTCGGCGAAGGCCGGGGAGCTAACCCAGGCCGTCCAGGTCATGGCCGCCGGGGGCCTGCGAGTCCTTGGAGTTGCCAAGGCCTACTTCAAGAGGGCGCCCCTTCCGGGAGAACAGCACGACTTCAAGTTCGAGTTCCTCGGTCTGGTGGGGCTGGAGGACCCTGTCCGTCCCACGGTGGAGGGGGCGCTAAAGGATTGCTATACCGCAGGAATTCGGATGGTGATGATCACCGGGGACTATCCGGGAACCGCTCAGAACATTGCCCGGCAGATCGGCCTTACCCCCCAGGATCAGGTTATCACCGGGCCCGAGCTGGACCAGATGACCGATGCGGACCTGCAGGATCGGGTCCGCACGGTGAATATCTTCGCCCGGGTCATGCCGGAACAGAAGCTGCGCCTGGTTAATGCGCTCAAGGCCAATGGAGAAATTGTGGCCATGACCGGCGACGGGGTCAATGACGCTCCGGCCTTGAAATCGGCCCACATCGGGATTGCCATGGGGGCGCGGGGGACCGACGTGGCCCGGGAGGCGGCTTCCCTGGTTCTGCTGGATGACGATTTTTCCTCCATCGTCCGGGCGGTCCGGCTCGGGCGGCGGATTTTCGATAACCTCCAGAAGGCCATGGCCTACATCCTGGCCATTCATGTTCCCATCGCCGGAATGTCGCTCCTGCCCGTGCTCCTGAAATGGCCCCTGGTTTTATATCCCGTCCATATCGTCTTCCTGGAGCTGATCATCGATCCGGCCTGCTCCGTGGCCTTCGAGGCTGAACCGGAGGAAAAAGATATCATGGGCCGCCCTCCCCGCGATCCCCGGAAGCCACTCTTCAACGGGTCCATGGTGGGCGTGAGCCTGTTGCAGGGTATGATCGTTCTGGGGATGGTCCTGATGGTCTTTCTCCTTTCTCTTTCCCGCGGCCATGGCGTCCAGGAGGCCCGCACCATGACCTTCACGACCCTGGTTGTAGCCAATCTCAGCCTCATCTTGACGAACCGGTCATGGTCGAGGACCATCTGGGCCACCCTGCGGACCCCCAACGCCGCCCTGGTCTGGGTCTTCGGGGGTGCCTTGGCGCTCCTCATGCTGGTTCTTTTTGTGCCCTTTCTTCGCACGCTCTTTCATTTCACCCCGCTTCACATTGATGACCTCCTCCTATGCCTTTTTGCCGGAGCATTCAGCATCCTTTGGTTCGAAGGAGTCAAAGTTTTTAAGAAACGTCGCCAGTCCAACCATGATTACGCCGGGATGGAAAAAGCGGCCTAAAAAAAACCTTGATGAAAAATGGGAAAAAGGATATCCTATTTCCTACGCTCGCTTGGAACTTTTCGTTTTTGCCCCCCCACAAATCCAACCTCCAGGGTTGAAGGAAGAAGAAAATGAAGGTTCATCCGGTTGCTTCCTTGAAAGAAAAGGTCACCCTCTACGCACTGATGGGTTTGATCCTATGGTTCTTCGCGATCCCTCTGGTGGCCTACTGTTTCTTCGAATGTAAGCCTTACATCCCCCAAAAGATGGCTTCGGTCCTGTTGTTTTTCTTCCGGTAAGTCACGGGAATTGAAAGGGGATTCAACCGCCCTTCGATTTGGGAAGAGATACTTCAATCTAGGAATGCGAACTTTTGCAAAGGAGGTAAAAATGGCCAGAAAGACTTTATTTTTCGGACTCGTATCCCTATTCACCCTCTTTTTATTCCCGGCCCCGAGTCCTGCGGCCTACAAGCCCGAATACAAGCTGAGCGTCGTAGTGGCCCAGAACAATCCCTGGGGCATGTCGGCTCAGAAATTCGCCGACCTGGTAAAGGAGAGGACCGGGGGGAAGATCAATATCAAGTGCTACTTCGCGGGGCAGCTCTTCGCCGGTATGCAGACCAACGAATTCCTCATCACCCGCCAGGGGGTGGGCGATTTTGCCGTGGGTTCCACCATCAACTGGTCCCCCACGGTGAAAGAGATGAACCTTTTCTCTCTGCCCTTCTTTTTCCCCGATTATAAGGCCCTGGACGCGGTGGAAAAGGGTGAGCCGGGGCAAAAGCTTTTCCAGGTCATCGAACAGCGGGGAGTATTGGGACTGGCCTGGGGGGAGAATGGCTACCGGGAGCTGACCAATTCCAAACGGCCTGTGCGCAAGCCCGAAGACCTGGAAGGGCTGAAGATTCGAGTCGTGGGCTCGCCCATCTTCATCGACACCTTCCGCGCCATGGGGGGGAATCCGGTTTCCATCAACTGGTCCGAAACCCTGACCGCGTTGCAGCAGGGGACGGTGGACGGGCAGGAAAACCCGGTTTCTTCCATCATCATTCCCTATAAACTCTGGGAGATGAATAAGAACATCACCATCTGGCACTACACCATCGACCCCCTGATCCTGGGGGTGAGTAAACTGACCTGGGATTCCTTCGACGCCAAAGACAAAGAAATCGTAGCCCAGGCTGCCCGAGAGGCGATGGCCTGGAACAAAAAAGAGGCCCGCAAGGGGCTGGAAGGAAGCACCGAGGCCATCGATATCCTGAAAAGCAAAGGGATGGAAGTAGTGGTTCTTTCCCCCAAGGATATGGCCGCTTTTAAAGCCAAGACCCAATCGGTTTACGACAAGTGGATTAAAGAAATCGGAGCCGACCTGGTTTCGGCGGCGGAAAAGGCGGTTAAAGCCGTTTCGCCTTAATCGAACTCGGTATGGAATGAAGGCAGAAACGCCCCTCCGGGGGCGTTTCTGCTTATTGCGTGGCAGACTTTTCTTTTTTGAAAATCCGTTAAATCCCCCTCCATCCCCCTTTCCCGAAGGGGGACAAAAGAAATCTTCCCCGGAAACTGCAAAAAGCTCTCCTCCCTTTGAAAACGGGAGGACGGGAGGGATTTCAGGGGGGCTTTTCAAAGCGCTACGAATCAACGAAACCTAAAAAAGGGCAGGTCGATCCCACCATCATGAAGAAGTCCAGTTGGTTTCCCTCCCGTTTTGAAGAGGTTCTCTGCGCGATTCTTTTCGCGGTGATGGCGGTGATCACCTTTGTCAATATCATTTCGCGTTATCTCCTAAAGTATTCTTTTGCCTTCACGGAAGAACTCGTGGTCAGTTTTTTCGTCTGGTTAACTCTCCTGGGAACCTCCATCGCCTTCCGGGAGCAGTCTCACCTGGGTTTTTCCTTTCTGGTGGACCGGTTGCCTCCAAAAATTCAGCGAGTTCTTCTTTGGGTGAGCGCAGGGCTGGGGGCGGCTCTTTTTCTCTTTTTGATCTATTTCGCCATAGGCCAGGTCGGGGAAGAGGTCTCCCTGGGAATCACTTCGAGCGGAATCGGTGTTCCCCAGTGGTGGTACACCATCGGAGTGCCGGTATTTAGTGTCCTGATCGTCCTGCGCGTATTCCAGGGAGCTTCCCGGGTCAGCCGGAAGATGGATAAGGGATAATGGAGCCCGGGATTCTATTTTTCGGCCTTTTCTTCCTCCTCCTTTTCATCGGGGTTCCCATCGCCGTCAGCGTGGGGATCACTGCCCTGGTATTCCTCTGGGGTCACAACCTGGGAATCCAGGTCATGTCCACCAATTTTTTCGCCAATATCGCGAAATTCCCCCTTCTGGCCATTCCCTTCTTCATTCTGGCAGGATTCCTCATGGATCGGGTGGGTCTTTCCCGACGCCTGGTGAATCTCCTTTACCTCCTTGTCGGGCCGATTCCCGGAGGATTGGGAATCGTCGCCGTGCTGGGCTGCGTTCTTTTCGGGGCCATTTCGGGCACCGGGCCTGCCGACACGGCGGCCATCGGGGCGGTCATGATTCCGGCTATGGTGAAACGGGGATACGATAAAGGTTTTGCCTCGGCCCTGGTGGCCTCGGCCGCCACGACGGACGTTCTCATCCCTCCCAGCGTGGCTTTTGTCGTCTATGGAGTCATTACCGAGACCTCAATCGGAGGGCTCTTTGCCGCCGGAATCATCCCCGGATTGATCATGGGGGCAGCGCTGGTTTTGCCGGTTTACCTGATATCCAAAAAAAACGGGTGGGGAGGGGACCGGTGGGGGACCCGGGCCGAAATCTGGCAGGCTCTGAAGGAAGCCTTCTGGGGTCTTTTGGCCCCAGTCATCATTCTCGGAGGAATATACGGGGGGGTCTTCACCCCCACGGAAGCCGCGGTGGTGGCCGTCTTCTATGGATTCGCCGTGGGGGTTTTCATCTACCGGAATCTGAATTATCAGGTCTTGTATGAAGTCCTGCGGGATGCATCGGTCTCCACCGCGGCGGTCATGATTGTCGTGGCCTTCGCTGGCCTTTTTGCCTGGACGGGTTCCACCCTGGGAATCATGGACCGGGCGTCTAAGGCTCTCCTGAATCTCACCCAGAATCCGATATTCCTTCTCCTCTTGCTCAATATGCTCATCCTGGTTGCCGGGATGCTGCTGGACGCCATTTCCATCTACTACATCTTTCTCCCCATCCTCTTTCCCGTGATCCGGCATTTCGGCTGGGACCCCATGTGGTTCGGGGTGATGATGACCGTGAACCTTGCTATCGGCACCGTCACCCCCCCGGTCGCCCTGAACCTTTATGTGGCGGCCAATCTGGCGGGTATCTCCATGGAGAAAATATCCCGGGCGGCGGTGCCTTTCGTGATGGCCCTCGTCGCCGCCCTGATGATTGTCACCTATATCCCCTCCCTCTCCCTCTGGCTCCCTAGACTGTTCGGCTTTCGCTAAGAACAAATTCTGGGTTGCAGCAGAAACCCTGCAGGATTGTCCATTCCCGGCGTAAATGATTTATTCCAACTCAAAGAATGAAATCTCTGTCGAAACTTTTTAGGATAACCGGACAACAGATGGATATTTAGGAATCAAAAGGGGGACCTATTGCCGCATAATGGAAAACCCAAGTCATTCAACCTGGGCTTTTCTTTTGCTTTTATCTCCAAAATCAAAAATCACTTGGGAGGCAGGGTGTAGGTAAAATAGTTCCATCACCATAGGCTTTTGGTCCGGCTTCCCATTTTTCGACCGGAAGATATTTCAATTTAGGGTCTTCTCCCAATCGAGGGGGTAAAAAGGGAGAAAACGACTCCCTTGCAAAGGCCCAGGGGGGCATCCCGCCCGGGGCGGGACAGCCTCGACGGGAAAAATCCGGGGTTCCGGAGCGCTGGCCCGGCTTCCGCAAGGCACCGGTCCCCGACCCCATCGCCTCAAACCAAATCCCAGCTTAAACAGGGACCACCCCATTCAATTCCGACGCGCCCCGATGGAAGAACCGCTCCCTCAGGATGTCCTGCCCCGGGCGGGATGCCGCCCTGGGCCCGGCCCACTCTCTTCCGGCAGGGGTAGACCCGGGAAGCTCAAAATCTTCCTCAAGCACCCACTCGATGGGGAGAAGACCCAAATTTTTTTTCATACCTGCATTTAAAGGGCCATAGAAATTTTTCCATTGGTCAAAGGACTTCACCTCTGGTGCCCTTTGCCCCCCCACCCTAACCTTCCCAAATCCTTGAAATCCCCTCCATATTGTGATATATGTTCCTATGTATCACATATCGTGGAATGGAGGTCTTGCCGTGAGCAGCAAAAGAATCATTATTACTCTTCCCGCAGAGGATAAACACTGGCTTGAAGGATACAGCCGAGCTCAGAAAGTTTCCTTGGCAGAGTCTATCCGCAAAGGGGTGCAGAAACTGAGAAAAGCGGACGGGTTGAAAAGCTACGAAAAGCTGGTGGAAAGCACCTATGGCCTCTGGAAAAAAGGGGATGGACTTGCCTACCAGGTGAAAATCCGGTCGGAGTGGAAAGAAAAATGATCGAACGATTGATTGATTCCGTCATCCTGATCGATCATCTGAACCGGGTTGACCGGGCCAAGCAATTTATTATCGGGCTGAATCCGGAAGAAGCGGCGATATCCGTTATCACCCGGGCAGAGATCCTGGTGGGAATCGAAGAAGACAGCAAGCCTCTGGTGAAGGCCTTTTTGGATCAATACCATTTGTTCCCTATTGATAGAGAGATTGCCGATCTGACCGCGGCCTTAAGAGGAAGCATGGTTGGAGGCTCCCGGATGCCTTCCAGGCAGCTCTATGCCTGCACCATGGCCTCCGATTCAGCACCCGGAATACGAAAGACTTTAACCCCCGCAAACACCCCTTCGTAGAAATTCCCTACACTCTGTGATTCTTCGGCAATAGCGGATAAGAATCTTCGGGCGAAGGGAAAGGTCTTTGAACTTCGTGCTCCCACCGGGAAATTCATACCTGCATGCTTTGGGGTGGGGAGCCTCTCTCTTCATGACTTTATTACTCTGAAGAAAACCGACAAAATAATTTTGGGTGGTTGTAAAACGTGCCCCTATCGAGAATTATATGCCCTATTTTCTCTATTTTTTGCAACTGAAAGATGGAACAGCCGAGGGCCCCTCACGAATGCATTCTCTTTGGGATTCAATTCTCAACCCACCCCCATTGGACCTTTCTGTTCTCTTTATGCCTTGCGCGGATATTTCCTCCGCGAACCAGGGGGTCTAAATGCTTTTCAACCTCTCCCGTGGTCATTCCAAGAGGAAGGGCGAGAGATTTGGCCAGCTCGCTCGTATCACTCCTGCCCGATCCCGGTAAGACACCCCCAAAACGTTCCAGGATCTCTTCCCCGATCAGCCTTCGCAAAAAAGCCCAATGCCGGCTCCTTTCCAATTTGTCCAAATCCTTCTCGGGCAAAGTTCCTTCCTGCTCTCCTTCCAGGAGGTCATCCAGGTATTTTCGCAGGCCTTTTCTATATTTGCCCACCGCCCGGCTCAGATGCCACCGGGTTATGGCCGGTGTTGAAGTCAGGGGATCGCCCTGTCCGTAAAGGCGCCAGTCGTCGGAATGGACTTGAATTCCCCACTCCTCTGCTTTTTCCCTAACCTCCGTTCCCACATAGGGAGTAAGGAGGTTTAGGGTGTAGGGGACTTGCAGGGACTCGGCAAATTCAAGGGTCTCCCGCAGGGTCCGAGGGGTTTCGCCGGGCAGCCCGAGGACGAAAGAAGCCAAGACCCCAATTCCTGCTTTCCGGGTCATTTCCACGGCCCGCCGGGTCTGTTCCGGGGTGATCCCCTTTCGGATTTTTTTCAGAATTTCCGGACTCCCGCTTTCGGCGCCATAAAGAATTCTTTCGCATCCAGTCCTTTTCATCCAATCCAGCAATTCGGCGTCGATGGTATCCACCCGGGAATAGGCCCGCCAGCGGATGGCTAATCCGCGGCATTCCATTTCCTTACAAATGGCCAGGGCCCTTTCTTTGCGGAAGGTAAACAGATCGTCTTCAATTCGAAGCCGTGAGAACCCTAGCCGAGACAAGGCCTCCATCTCATCCGCCACGGCTTCCGGTTTCCGGAATCGCCCTTTCGCCCCGATCATTTTTCGGCCCACGCAAAATACGCAGCGGTGAGGACAGCCCCGGGAAGTCATGAGGCTGGCACCGTCCCCAAACGCCCGGTATTGGGAAAGCTTGAGAAGATGGCAGGCGGGCCGGGGCATTTGGTCCAGGTCTTCCCGGAAAGGACGGGGAGGATTCGTCTGAATATTCCCGTCTTTCAGCCTCCAGGTAACGCCCAACACCCCTTCGAGGCTTTTTCCCTGCCGAACCCGTTCGGCAACCTCGGCCAGCGTCTCCTCCCCTTCTCCCCGAACCACCACATCGACCCAGGGGTGATATTTAAGGACCTCCCGGGCATCGAAGGAAACATGGGGTCCTCCCCACACGGTTACCGTTTCAGGGGAGAGAACTTTCACTTTTTTCAGAATTTTGGAAGCCGCGGCTAGGTTAAGGGAAAAAGAAGTGATCCCCGCCAACAGAGGATGATCCGGTTGGAGAGCCCTTTCGACCTTCGAAAGAGGAGAGCGGCAGAGCTGAAGGTCTTCAAGATGAACTTCGTATCCCGCCTGCTCCAGCCGGGCCGCCAGGTACAGAAGGCCCAGCGGCATCGTAAGGCTTTCGACAATGGGGTAGGGTGGGTTGATTAGCAGAACTCGCACGTGGGTTTTCTTCTCCCGCTGAATTCATATTGACAAATACCCCTGGTTCAAGCACATATTAATTGGAATTATCCTGGCCGTCAATGGAGCAGAGAAGCGGAACCGATTCGCTTTGTTTCTCTGCGCTGGGCGTTTTTTTGGAAAGGAGGAAGAAGTCATGCTTTCGGTGCCTTTTCGCTCTGCCAAACAACTTGCTGCGATGATTCGGAGGAAGAAAATCGGATGCCTGGAACTTTTGGACCTATACCTGAAGCGAGTCGACCAATTCAATCCCAAGATCAATGCCATCATATTCAAGGATGTAGAAGGGGCGCGAAAACGCGCCAAGCTGGCCGACCGGGCTTTGGCCAGAAAAGAAGTGTGGGGACCGTTTCACGGCGTGCCCATGACCATCAAGGAATCTTATGATGTGATGGGTATGCCCACCACCTGGGGGGTTCCCCAGTATAAAGACAACTATCCTCCCCAAAACGCCCTTGCCGTGGACCGTTTCCTGAAAGCCGGGGTGGTCCTCTTCGGAAAAACCAACGTTCCTCTGTACCTGGCCGACTGGCAGAGCTTCAACGAAATCTACGGTACCACCAACAACCCCTGGGATGTGACCCGAACGCCCGGCGGGTCCTCGGGGGGCTCGGCAGCAGCCCTGGCCGCCGGCCTCACGGGAATCGAAGCGGGAAGCGACATCGGTGCGTCCATAAGAAACCCCGCTCATTATTGCGGGGTTTACGGGCACAAGCCGACCTATGGCATCTGCTCTCCCCGGGGCCAGGCGCTGCCGGGGGTGGTGGCCGCTTCGGATATTTCCTGCATCGGACCCATGGCGCGCAGCGCGGAAGACTTGGCCATCGGCCTAGAGGCGATGGCCGGGCCGGACGATATCGACGGGGCCGGCTGGCAACTGCGTTTGCCAAAGCCTCAAAAGAAGAGTCTGAAGGAATACCGGGTCTCCGTAGTCTATACCGACCCGGAGGCGGAGGTGGATGGGGAGGTGCAGAATCGGCTTCGAGCGGTCGCCGAATTTTTGAGAAACGCCAAGGCGAAAGTCGTCGAGGATGCCCGGCCGGCTTTCGGCTCCCGGGAGGCATACCGAAATTATATCCAGCTTCTTCGAGCGGCCACTTCGGGGCGTTTGACTCCTGAATCCTTCCAGCAGAACCTGGCCGCCTTCAACACGCTGGACCCCGACGATGACAGCTACCGAGCCCAGATGATCCGCGCCCAGGCCATGTATCACAAGGATTGGCTGGCCTACAACGAAGCCCGCCACAAGATGCGCCTGGCCTGGGCGGAGTTTTTCAAGGACTACGACCTTCTCCTATGCCCCACGGCCACCACCGCCGCTTTCCCGCACAACCAGAAAGGGGAACGCTGGGAGAGGATGATCCTGGTCAACGGAAAATCCCAGCCATCCACCACCCAGATGTTCTGGGCGGGGTACTGCTGCAATTTTTACCTTCCATCCACCGTTGCACCGGCCGGGTTCACGAGTGAAGGGTTACCGGTGGGGGTTCAGATTGGGGGGCCTCAATACGGAGATTTGACCTGCATTCATTTCGCAAAGCTTCTCGAAGAGGGGTTTCAGGGATTTGTCCCCCCTCCGGGCTTTGAATTCGAGTCCTGATAAAAAAGTCAAAGATCGCCTGCCTGCCTTGCGGAGAAAAGTTAAGAGGATGGGGTTCATTTTCGCACGTACCGGTAGACCTCTCCCGTTCTCCCCGATTTCAGCTCCAGGAATTGATCGTTGACCTCAAGGATGGTATCCAATAGGGTGGACCCCCGCTTGGGTTCCGAGGCGGAGCTCCAGGTGTACGTCAGGGCGAGGTCCCCATCCAACAATTTCCAGTTTCCCTTGAACATCCAGACGAAAGTCTTTTCTCCCATCTTTTTGTAGCCGTTCCCGTCGAAGACCCCCTTCGGCCGAAGGGTCATAATCACGGTATAAGAATTCCCGTTTTCAACTCCCTGATGTTCCCACCTGCCGATCAAAGATTGTTCCGGTATGGGGGGATTCGGCTTTTGGGGAACCTTTTCGTCGCGACCGATCCCCTGAATGACCTTCGTATTCTTTCGGTACGGGGGGGGGATTTTATCAAGAGAATCGACGAAATACACAGAGCCATTTTCGTCGACGTATTTATAGGTTTGCGCCGGGCTTGCTTCCGGGAGCCCAAGAATCAGAACAGCCACCGCCAGGGAGAAAAGGCGCTTTGAAAGAAGTCTCAACCGGGGGATCGCTCCTTCCAGGGGATTGAAAGGCCTACAACGATTCTATCGGCCTCAGAAAGGAAAAATGAAAATCGTCCTTTCTTCCTTCATGAATTCAGGCGGAAAGAAATTCCGGGGGAACCTCCCGCAGGCGGACCACATCCCGGATGCGGGCGGGAACGTCGAATCCGCTCGCGCACTTCACCCGGCAGGAACCGCAATCCTGACAGAGCGTCGATGGAAGATTCAGCGATGCCAAGAGGTCCTGCGCCTCGATCAGGTTCCGGTACCCATAAACATACATATATCCCCGCATGAGGTCCGGGATGGGAAGATTCTGGCGGCAGGATTGGAGGCATTGCTCACACCCCTGACAGTACAGGCCCGCGGTCATTTTCATCCTTTCCAGGAGAGACTTTTCGGCCGGTTTCAGGGTTAGGTCCTCCATGACGGAAAGATCGAGCTCGAGCTGGTCGAAGGTGGTGAAACCGGCGATGATCGTGTTCACATTCGGGTCCTGGAGGACCCATTTCAGGGCGGCCCGGGCCTCCGCTTTTTCCAAATTTCTTTGTCCCCCGCCGAGGGTTTTCATGGCTACCACTCCCAGGCCGGCGCGACCCGCTTTGGCCAAGGCTTCCCGTATCTTGGGACCATGCTTTTGGCGGTGGTTGTAGGCAATCTGGATGACCTCATAAAATTTTGATTCCACCGCCGCTTCGATGACTTCCGGTTCGTTGCGGTGGGTGGTAATCCCGGCGAACCGGACTTTTCCATCCTTTTTTGCTTTTTCAAGCCCCTTCAGGGCCGGTTCATAAAAGGCAAAATCCCTTGTCCAAACATTGTGGTGGTAAAGGATGTCCACGTGATCCAGCCCCAGACGTTTGAGGCTGGTATCCAGCCGGCTTAGAAAGAACTGCTCGGTCGCCGTTTCCCGGGGGAGCCCGCTGCTCTCGTCCCGGGGAAGGTAGATTTTCGTGGCGATAAAAAAGGAATCGCGGGGCCGTCCTTTGATGACGCTCCCGATCACCTCTTCGTTCTTTCCCCTCATGTACCCATGGGCGGTATCCAGGTGATACATGCCCGCCTCCAGAGCGGCCCGGATCAAATTGGGATTGTCCGAGTTCATTACCCCCATGGTAATGACCGGAAGTTTGACCCCGGTCTTTCCCAGGTTGCGGTAGAGGAATTTCTTCTGGCCTTTGGACTTTTCTCCTTTCCCCTCTTCGGCCCTATGATCCAGGGCCGGAAGAACAAGAAAACCCCCCAATCCAGCGACCGACGACCGGAAAAAATCCCGGCGGTTGATCTTTCCCATAAAGGATTCCTCGCTTTCACACCGGCTCAAAGGCTTTCTGGCTCTCCAGAAAATCCAGCAATTTGAGGTAAAGGGTGTCTCTCTTATGGAGAATTTCTTCCTCCGATCGCCCGCCATAGTCGAAGAGTCCTTTGGAGGCGCTCGGCCCCAAATGACCCTGTTTCACCTTTTCTTCGATCAGGGGAATATTTTTTCCTATGCTTTTTAGGACATCATGGACCAAATTCAGCCCATTGAAATCCAGGCTTTGGACCACTCCCACGATGGGAAGGCGGACTCCAAGGCTCGTCTTCACCGCCCGATCGATCTCCTC
>JACAEW010000167.1 GCA_013388675.1 Syntrophaceae bacterium
CCCAGGGGGCATCCCGACCGGGGCGGGACAGCCTCGGCGGGAAAAATCCGGGGTTCCGGAGCGCTGGCCCGGCTTCCCCAAGGCACCGGTCCCCGAACCCCTCGCCTCAAACGAAATCCCAGCTTAAACAGGGACAACCCAATTCATTTCCAACGCGACCCGATGGAAGAACCGCTGCCTCAGGATGTCCTGCCCCGGGCGGGATGCCCCCCCGGGCCCGGCCAACTCTCTTCCGGCAGGGGGCAGACCCGGGAAGCTCAAAATTTTCCTCAAGCACCCACTCGATTGGGAGAAACCCAATATTTTGTAGGGGCCGCCCACAAGATGAGCAACCATTACGCCATGGCGTGATTGTCCCTACAATTTACATCCCTTTGGGCACCGAATTGAATGGAAACGGGACGCGGATTACGCTCTCAAAAAGATCGGGAATACACCTTTCCGGAACGACGGCTGTTCAGCTTTGAGGAGAAGGGGCGATGAAACAGGCCCTTCATTTATAGAAAAGGTTCGGCAAAAAGAGGACCATCTGCGGCCAGTAAGTGACAATTCCCAGGGTGACAAGCAGGGGGATAAGGAAGGGCCCGCAGGCCTTCATGGTGCGCTCGAAAGAAAGGTTGGCCACCCGGGCCAGGATATAGAGGACCATGCCCACGGGAGGGGTGAGGAGGCCGATCATCAGATTCAGGACCATGACCACCCCGAAATGAACCGGGTCCACCCCGATCTTCTCCATGAGCGGCAAAAGAACCGGTACCAGGATGGTGATGGAAGCGATGGTTTCCATGAAGCAGCCGACGATGAGAAGGAAAACGTTCACTAAGAGAAGAATCATCCAGGGCTTTCGAGTGATGGAAAGGACAAAATCCGCGAGTTGTTCGGTGACCTTCGTCGTGGTTATGAGATAGCCGAAGATGGAGGCCCCCGCCACGATGAGCAGGATGATCGACGTGGTTTCCATGGTCTCCATGCTGACCCGCACGAACTCCCGCCAGGACAGGCTGCGGTACACGAAAAGTCCCAGGATCATGGCGTAAAGCGTGGCTGCGATGGCCGCTTCGGTGGGTGTGAAAACGCCGGTGATCATTCCTCCCACCAGGATGACGGGGGTGAGCAGGGGCAAGAAGGCCTGTTTAAAGGACGACCAGAGCCGGAGCACGGAGAAGCTGGCGTCCCGGCGATAATTGCGCGACCGGGCAAACCAGGCCACCATCACCATAAGGGCGACAGCCATCAGGAGGCCCGGGATAAAGCCGGCAGCGAAGAGTTTCCCCACGGAGGCGTTGGCCATGACCCCGTAGATCACCATGGGAAGAGAGGGCGGGATGATGGGGCCGATGGTGGAGGAGGCCCCGGTGATCCCTACGGAAAATTCATCATCGTATCCCTGGTCCCGCATGGCCCGGATCTCAATGCTGCCCAGGCCGCCGGCGTCGGCCACTGCCGTCCCCGACATGCCGGCGAAAATGACCGAGGCCACGATGTTCACATGGCCCAGCCCTCCCCGCAGCCACCCTACCAATGCCATCGCAAACCCGAAGAGGCGGGTAGTGATCCCCGAGGAGTTCATCAGGCTGCCGGCCATGATGAAAAAGGGGATGGCCAGGAGAGGGAACGAGTCCGTCCCGCCGATCATCCGGTGGACCACTACGAGGTGGGGCTGGGTGCCCTCCAAGATCACGTAGAGCAGAGAGGCCCCGCCAAGCGCGATGGCCACGGGCACACCGGCCAGGAGAAGAAGGAGGAAACCCACGATGAGGGCCACAACGCTCACTGGTGCCGCCCTTCTTCCTGCACCCGCAGCAGGACGCTGGAACCGGTGCGCCAGTTCCGCACCGCCACCTGGATGGCCCGCGCGGTCATCAGGACAAACCCCAGGGTGCAGATCCCGTAAATGATGCTCATGGGCCAGTCCACGACCACCATGGGCTGGGTCCGCATGATCAGGGTTACCTTCCAGCACAGCCAGGTGGCATAACCGAAAAAGGAGACCCGGAGGATGTCCACTAAAGGGGAAAGCACCCGGGCCAGGCCCCGGGGAAAATAGAGGTACAGAAACTCCACATGGATATGGGTTTGGCGGCGGACGGCCAGGGACCCGCCCAGAAAAGCTACGCAGGTCAGCAGATAGCGGGCAATCTCCTCGGTCCAGGCCAGGGGATCGTTCAGCGCATAGCGGGTAAAAAACTGGAGGAAGACCACGATGGCCAGCACCCAGAAAAGCCCGAGCGTCGCCCAATCCTCAATCCGGTAGACCGACAGGTCCGGCTCGGAAGCCTTCTTTTCGACCCCCGTGTTTTCTTCGACAGGGTTGACAGCCCTATCTCCTTGGTCTTTTCTCATGGAAGGAGCCATCGGACGGGAGGCTTGGCCCGCTTAAGCCCGGCGGTTGCCCCATAACCCGGACCTCGCCGCCCGAAGATTTGCCGGCGCGATC
Source organism: Syntrophaceae bacterium (assembly GCA_013388675.1). GTDB lineage: Bacteria > Desulfobacterota > SM23-61 > SM23-61 > SM23-61 > SM23-61. The sequence continues at coordinate 2,438 of JACAEW010000167.1, forward strand.
CGGGGTAGATAGGGAATGGTTATTTCACCGCTTGCAGGCGGTCGTAGAGGTCCTTGGTCCAGACGGCCCCGTAGGAAGCATCGTTATGGACTTTCACCGCCGCTTGCCGGAAGGCCTTCAGGTCCGGCATCACCACCGTCTTCCCCTGCTGCTTGAACCAGTCGGCCAGCTTCTGCTCGGATTCGCGGATGGCCGCTCCGGCCCGGGCCGACGCTTCCTTGAAAACCTCCTCAAAGACCTTTTTTTCCTGGTCGGTCAATTTTTTCCATAGCGGGGAACCGATTACCGTGGTCAGATTGTCGAGGATGTGGCCGGTCAGGTTGATGTGGGACTGAACCTCGTAGAATTTTTTAGCCTGGATGGTGGGCAGGGGGTTCTCCTGGCCGTCCACGGTTTTGTTCTGCAGGGCCAGGTACACCTCGGCGAAAGCGATGGGGGTCGGGTTGGCGCCCATGGCCTTGGCGTACATCATGTACATGGGGGCCTGGGGAACCCGCAGTTTCATGCCTTTCATGTCGGCGGGGGTATTGAGGGCTTTGTTGGCCGTGGTGTGCCGGGCGCCGTAATAGGTCAGGGCCACGATTTTATGTCCGGTCGCTTGGAAGTACCCGTCGGCCAGCTCGGCGAAGAATTTGCTTCCGCTGTAGGCTTTCCAGTGGTCGAAATCCCTCCAGATGTAAGGAGCATTGACGATGGAGAAAGGTTTGTAGGTGGCCCCCACGAAGCCGGCCCCGATGTAAGCCATGTCGATGGTCCCAAGAGGCATGGCCTGGGTAATCTGCTGCTCGTTCCCCAGGGCCGAAGCGGGGAATACGTCGACCTGGTACTTGTTGTTGGTCCGCTTAGCGATCTCGCCCGCGGCCCAGACCGCCTCCTTGTGGAAAGGCTCGCTGGTCTCATAAACGTGGGCGAATTTGAGCTTGGTCTGAGCCATCGCCGGAACAACCAGGCCGAGAATGGCCAAGACCGCTATAATGCAGAGAAAAGATTGTTTCCGCATGGTTAGCCTCCTTATTTAGGTTGGATGACAAAGATTTGGCAACTTGAGTATAATGAGGAATCGTTTGAGGCGTCAAGGGGTATTTCAGCAAGTTCCCAGGCCCGAAGTAAAGCCGGATCAAGAGTCGCGTTGAAGCCAAGGAATAAAAACCAGGAGGTGGGTCTTCTTCTTTTTTATCGGCGGGGTGCAGCCCAGAAAAGTTCAGGTGGACGATCAGGCCAGGGCCTGTCCCCGGTGCGGTCTGCCTTCAGCCCGGCTCAAACGGCTTGACCACTATATCAGCCTTTTCTTCATCCCCTTGATTCCCATCAAGAGGGGAGGGACCTTCCTGGAATGCAGCCGTTGCGGCGGCGTCTTCGATGAAACCGGCTATCCCCAGCCAAGCCCCTTCGAATTCCAGGCCCCCTTGGCATGCCCCTCCTGCGGCCGTCCGGTCGGCCCTGAATTCCGGTATTGCCCGAATTGCGGGCAAAGAATTCAGTAAAGGTCATTAAAGAACGGGATTCAATTCTTTTTCGGGTCTTCTCCCAATCGAGTGGGTGCTTGAGGAAGATTTTGAGCTTCCATGGTCTACCCCTGCCGCAAGAGAGTTGGCCGGGCCCAGGGCGGCATCCCGCCCGAGGCCGGACATCCTGAGGCAGCGGTTCTTCCATCGGGTCGCCTCGGAAATGAATGGGGTTATCCCTGTTTAAGCTGGGATTTCGTTTTAGGCGAAGGG
>JACAEW010000148.1 GCA_013388675.1 Syntrophaceae bacterium
AGGGAATTTTTTTCTTGGTATCGCCGAATAATTCCGATAAAATCACAGTGCAATCATCCCCGGGGGGACATGGACCCGGTCGGGTGGAGGAAGAAACCGATGGCGCGGAGAATTCGTCGCGGGGTGGAAATTTTTGGAAAGGCCAAGAAGCTTTTTCAAGACCGGGAAGGAGGCATTCACCAGGGCGTCCACTCTCTACCCGCAGATGGCTTTCCCCGTTACGACTTGGAAACCGACAAATCGGAATCCCCCAAGAATATCCTCCTGCAGAACAGCCTGGAAATCGCCGCCCGGGTCCTGCAAACGGAACAAGTTCTCGCCCTTGCCGATCTGGCCCATCGCATCGTGGACGAGCTGATGATGAACCCGAATTATACCTACCGGGAGCTGCTCGCCGCTTTGAAAGAGGACCCCCGATTTTTTGTAACCAGTGGCCAGTTGATTAGCCTTCCCTCGGTGGAAAATCCCACCGATGTTTTTTTCCAGAAGATTGCCCGGATTAAAAAAAATAGGGAGGAGCGTTGAAGGCGGGGGCGTTTTTCAGGGAAGGAAAGGGAAATGGTCAAAGGGAAGCCGGTCCACACTCGCAAGGTTGAAATCAATAGTTATGACCTGGGCAATCATCGGGTTTTGGTAGAGGGAGAGCTTTTGGATACGCGGCCCTCCTCTGGTGAAGCGAAAGAGGGTGAGGTCAGGACGATCCACCACCTTCTGGCCAGGGTTTGGGTCCAGGGGCCCGACCTGACCATTACCGATGCGGATGCGGAGATGAAAAGGATTCCCAGGGAGGGATGCCCGGAGGCTCTTCCGGGAATTCAAAAACTTATCGGTCTCCGGATCATTTCCGGATTTACCCAGAAGGTAAAAGACTTGATCGGGGACGTGAAAGGGTGCTCCCACCTGACGAATCTATTCTTGACCCTGGGCCCGGTGGCCGTGCAGGGATATTTCGCCGCTTATGGACGGAAAGGGGGGGCCAGGACTCCGGACAATCCGGCCTTTGCCCGCGTGCTCAACAGTTGCCATGTCTGGAGGGAAGACGGACCTTATGTCCGTTCTTTGAGGGCAGCCCTGTCGAAGGGAAAAAAGGACTCCTAGGATGTCTTGGTGGGCCAAGTTCATTCTCTTTTCCGCCGGGGCCATCTTTTTCCTGGAATTCGGCATCGAAGAGATGATCCGGGCGTACCGCCTGAAGAATCCGGTCGAGTTTTTGGCCTCTTTTTTTTCCGCCAGTTTCATCATTTTGATCAGCGGGGCCCTGCTGGCGGGGTTCATTTGGCGGATGGTCATGAAAATAAGGGGCGAAGAGGGGAAAAGGCGAAAGGGCGAAGAAGAGGATTTGATAAATTGACCTTTTCCCTTCTTCGCCTTTTCCCCTTGGTCCCTTTTCGCCTTATTCATTTCCCGGGGAGGAACAAATCATGAGGAACGTAAAATTCGATTTAGGCGGGAAAGTGGCCATCGTCACCGGCGGGGGACGGGGCATCGGCCGGGCGATTGCCCTGGGGCTGGCTCAATCCGGGGCCGCGGTCACCCTAGCCAGCCGCACCCAGAAGGAGGTGGACGCGGTGGCCGAGGAGATTCAGAAATCGGGCGGAAAAGCCCTGGCGGTGGTCACCGATCTCACCTTGAATGAACAATTGGAGAACCTGGTCCAGGTGACGATCCAGGAATTTGGGAAGATCGATATCCTGGTGAACAATGCCGCGCGGAGCTTCCTGCGCAGCCTCATGGACCTGCGGGAAGACGGGTGGGACAAGGTTTTTAACACCAACGTGAAAGCCGTTTGGCTACTGAGCCGTTTGGTGGCCAGGAAGATGATGGAGCAGAAAAGCGGGTGCATCATCAACATTACGACCGTTGGAGCCGAAAAGGCCGAGCTGGGCATGGCCGCTTACGGATGCAGCAAGGCGGCGCTGAAGATGCTTACCCGTTGCATGGCCCGGGAATGGGCCCAATTCGGAATCCAGGTCAATGCGGTGGGCCCCGGTCTGACCCGGACGGAATTCAGCAAACCCATTTGGTCCAACCCCGAAGTGGCCAAGCACGTCTCCGCGGCCATTCCCATGGGACGGCTCGCCGAGCCCGAGGAGATCGTGGGCTCGGTCTTATTCCTCGCCTCGGATGCCGCCCGTTTTATCACCGGGCATTCCCTTTACGTTGATGGCGGAGCCTTGACCGCTTGAAGGTTGGATTCTTTCCCCGTCGGTCGAGGAAAGGACTCTCCTCCTCGGAGGACGGCGGAGGAAACAAACCGGTTTCTTCAGGACTGAAACATGATCCAGATTCAGGAAATCGGCCCGGTTAAAATCTATTTCGGAAAGCTCTCCTCCTACCCTTATTGCAACACCCTTTTGGTGAAAGGTCGACAGACCCTTCTCGTGGACCCTGCGTGCGAAGAGAGAATCCTTCGCGCGCTGGCTGAAAAGGAAAGAATCGACTACCTCTTCAACACCCACTACCACCCCGATCATATTCGCTACAATCCCTTTTTCGAAGGCGCCGAATTTTGGACTCATCGGGACGATGCCCCATGCTTCCGCTCCCTCGATTCCATGGCCGAGTGGGTGGGCGTGAAAGGTACCCCCTATGAAAAAAACTGGAAAACGACCCTGACCCGGACTTTGGGGTTTCGGGAAAAGAAAAAGGTGAAAGAGGTGGAGGATGGAACGGTCTTCGACCTGGGGGGCGTTATCCTGGATTTTCTCCATTTTCCCGGGCACACTCCGGGACTGACCGGTTTTATCGTCCGCGAATTGGGTATCCTTTTTTTGGCCGATATGGAACTTTCCCCCTTGGGCCCTTGGTATCACAACCAAAAGGCCAGCATCCAGGGCATCATCGATTCGGTGGAAAAAATCCGCAAGATCCATGC
>JACAEW010000210.1 GCA_013388675.1 Syntrophaceae bacterium
GGGTAGCCCTTCTTCCGGGGCGAGGGACCGACCCCCGGGAAGGGCTCCCCGGGATTTTAGTGATCCGATGAAATCGACCTGTCAAGGAATTTTTCTCGGGGTCCTTTTACTCGGAATGGGGTGCTTCAGCGGCTGCGCCACCCAAAAGGACCTGGATGCCGTCCAACGGGATTCCAACAGCTTGACCAAGGAATTCCTCGGCCTCCAGAGGAACCTTTACGACTTGAACGCGGAGTTGAAGGAAGTCTCATCCAAGCTGGACTCCCTGGACAAACGCACCGCTAACCTCCAGCGGGACGTGGGGGCCATGAGCGGCGAGATGAAAAGCAAAGTGGGCCTCCTGGAAAAGGAGATGGAAAGCAGCAGCCAGCCCATGCGCCGCTACCAGGCCGACCTGGGGGCGCGCCTCGACAAGCTCCAACTCGAGGTCCAGAACCTAACCGGGCGTTTCGAGGAGAGTAAATACTTTGCCGAAAAGACCTTCGGGGCCACCAAAAACTATCAGACCCGGCTGGAGGAGCTGGAAAAGCGCGTCGCCGACCTGAACAAATCCCTCGAAAGCATGGAAAGGAAGATGGCGGCGCCGTTGAAGCCGGCGGAAGAAGAAAGAGGGCCGGCCGTCGGCCCCTCGCCGGAGGCGACCCCCGAACCCCCCGCGAAAAAACCGGAAATCGCCCCCAAGCCGGCTGTGGCCGCCGGCCCGGACGAGGCCTATAAAAAGGCCTACGACCTCTACAGCAAGGGAAGAATTGACGAGGCCCAGAAGGAATTCAAGAAATTCCTGGAAGCCTATCCCAAGTCCAAGTATGTCGAGAATTCCCACTTCTGGCTGGGGGAGTGCTATTTTTCCCAGAAGAAGTATGAAGACGCTATTCTGGAGTACGATGAAGTCATCAAGAAATTTCCCAAGGGCAATAAGGTCCCCGATGCCCTCTACCGCCAGGGAATGGCCTTCCTGGAGATGAAAGATACAACCAACGCGAAACTGATCTTGAAAGAGGTCCTTCGGCGCTTCCCCCAGTCCGATCAAGCCAACCGGGCCCGCAAGAAACTGCAAGAAATCGGCTAGTCCCCCCCTTCGCCCATGCCTGTTTCCGGTTCCCCGGGACCGTTCGCCTGCGCGGCCGGGGGCGGAAACGCGAATCCGCGCAAACCCGCCCGCATCCGTTCCTTCCATCCATTCGATCAGGGAATGGGATGGACCGTTGCCCCGCGGGGGACGGGAAGAATGAAGTCCTGTGCCCCCCATTTCGGGTTGAGTTCCAATTCGGGAAAGGCCACGGAGATTTTGGTCCGGCCATCCATGGATGAAAGGCGCATCCCGTGGGGGAATTGTTTTTCCTCGACCGGCCGGAAATCGGAAAAAGAAAGCTGGTAGGATAAGGAGGCCCGCCGCACGTCCGCACGGAGGATATGGAAGGACTGGGGGTGGACCCACAGGGTCTGGGTGACTCCCTTCGAAAGGAAGCGGAGCTCCAATACCCAAAGACCTTCGCCGGTTTCCGGGCGGATGGATACCCGATCCGGGTCGGGAAAGGGGCCTCCGCCGAGGAGAAAGTTTACCACCTCCCGGGAATGCAGTTCGATCGGGAGGGCGAAGGAGAGAGAGCCCGCCCGGTATTCGCCGAGGTAATAACGGTTCTCTTCCGCGCTGTAAAGGCGGATTTCTTTTCCGTCGGTTACCAGGTAAAGGAGCGGGGTTCCCAGGGGACTTAAGCCTTCCACCCGGAGGAAACCGGGCCGGCGGGCAAAGAGGACCTGCTGGCCATGGAAAGATTTTCCCGGGGAAGAGACGGCAACCCGGGCCAGGCCCTTGAGACCCTGAAACGCCTCCTCCCGGGATTTCACCTGCCGTAAGACCTCTTCCGCCGGGGGAGGAATGGCAGGAAGGGGGGGACGGGTGGCGCAGGCGCAGAACAGAAGGGCTGCCAGGGGAAAGGGAAGAAGGTTTTTCGGCTTCACGGCCGTTGCTTTTCTTGCCGGAGCTTTTTGATCTTTTCCTGCACTTCGGTCTTTTGAGGATCGATCTGCAAGGCCCTTTCGTACATCTGGATGGCCTTGGCCGTCAGGCTCAGCTTGGCGTAGGCGTCGCCCAGATGCTCGGCAATGACCGGGTCTTCGGGGGCCAGGCTGTGGGCTTTTTCCAGTTCGATCACCGCTTTATCGATCTCCCCTTTTTTAAAATAGACCCATCCCAGGCTGTCGGTTATGTAACCGTCATCGGGCTTTAGCTCCAGGGCCTTCTTGATGAGCGCCTCCGCCTCATCCAGATGAATTCCCCGGTCCGCGTAGGTGTAACCGATATAGTTCAACGCCTGGGGGTGGTCCGGCTTGATCTCCAGGACTTTGCGCATCTGGACGATGCATTCCTGCCAGTTTCCGGCCTTGTCGTGCAGGACTCCCAGGCTGAAATAGAGGCGATCATCCTGGGGGGCAAAGGAAAGGGCCTTCTGGAGCCAACGGATGCCTTCCTCGTACTGGTGGGTCTTTTCGTAGAGGGAGGACAGAAACCGGTACAGGTCGGCGTTCTGCGGTTTGGCTTGGATGGCCGTCTTCAAAACCAGGATGGCCTCTGGAACCCGGTTCTGTTTCTCCAGAACGAAGGCCTGCTGCACCTGACTGTCCACGTAAAAGTTCGAATCCGGGGGGATCTTCCTGAATTCTTCCAGGGCCCGCTCCCATTCTTTCTTCTCTTCATAGGCCGAGGCCAGGTAGTAGCGAACCCGGTGGTTTGCGGGTTGTGCAGAGAGGACCAGGGCGAACTGCTCGATGGCTTCGTCCAGCCGGCCCTGCTCGAAGTGGATCAGCCCGATTTTCATCCGCACTTCCTGGTTTTGGATGTTCAGCTTTTCCACCGCCTGAAATTCGCTCAAGGCCTCGCTGAGCTTTTTCTGGCGGAGATAGACCTGCCCCAGGCGTTCATGGGCTTCGGCGCTGGCCGGATTCGAAGCCAGAATGTTCTGCAGGATTTGGATCGCCTTTTCATTCTCCTGCTGGATTTCATGGATGAGGGCCAGGTCCAAAAGGGCGGGTTCAAACTGGGGCCGGATGGCCAGGGCCGATTGGTAATGGGCCTTGGCTTCGTCGAAACGCTTCATCTCGGCGTAAACCCGGGCAAGATAATAGTGACCCATCAGCGACTGAGGGTCGATTTCCAGCAGCTTCTTAAGGTGCGAGACGGCCGAGTCATAATCCTTGGCCTCGGCATGCAGGGTCCCGAGAAAGAGAAGCGCCTCCTGGCTTTGGGGATCGATCTGGAGGACGGTCTGGTACGTTTGGATGGCCTTGTCCCGCTGGTTGGTGGAGAGATAGAGCCCTCCCAGGAGCAGGTGGGCCGGGATATTCCTGGGGTCTGCCTGAATGGCTTTTTCCGCCTGAAGCAAAGCCTTTTCCGGGGAGCCCTGCTTCAGGTACAGCGCCGCCAGGTTGGAATGCAGATAAGGGGACCCGGGGTCTTTTTCCAGCGCCCGCTGGAAATATTGAAGAGCCTTGTCGGACTGGCCCCTCTGCTGGTGCATTTGGCCCATGAGGAAAAAATAATAAGCCTGCGACTGCGACCCCGGGGGCAGATAGTCCGAACGGGAGGGCCCCTCAGGCCTCCGGATGGAACCGGCGGAGGAGCAGGAAGCGGCCGCCCAAAAAACGAGGAAAAGGTAAAAAAAAACCCTTCGGTTGAAGGTCATGGGGGAGTCCTTGAAGTGCTGAAAATACGGCCTGACGCCATTTTTATTGTACTTTCGAATTGGGGGGTTGTCAAATCAGGAACGCTGGGCTAAAAATAATCGCCCGAGTCTGAACGATGGGTTTCTCCAGATGGGTCTTTTTCCCTTCGGCGTTCTTTTCCTTACCTCAAGACCAACCGGGGGCGAATTGTTCTCCGGGTTTGGTTTTAATCTCCCCCGAAATGAGCTACAATGGGGGAAAATCGATGAAAAGCCCCGGCCGCCATTCGGCGGGACTTCGGAACACGACGGGGCGAAGGGACGGGAGGAAGAGAGTTATGTTTCCGCGAGTGCTGACGGTGGCCGGTTCGGACTCCGGGGGGGGAGCCGGAATCCAAGCGGACTTGAGAACCATCTCCCTCCTGGGAGGATACGGGATGAGCGCCATCACCGCCCTGACCGCCCAAAACACCCGAGGGGTCGTCGGCATTCACGAGGTCCCCGCGGAATTCGTGGGCCTCCAGATGGATGCGGTCATCCCGGACATCGGGGTGGACGCCATGAAAACGGGAATGCTGAGCAACTCCGGCATTATCCGGGTCGTTTGCCGAAAGGTCCGCCAATACAGGATCTCCAAGCTCGTGGTCGATCCGGTCATGGTGGCAAAGGGGGGAGCGAGGCTCCTTTCGCCGGAAGCGGAGGAAACTCTCAAGAAGGAGCTGGTCCCCCTGGCGCAAATCATCACCCCCAACATCCCGGAAGCTGAAGTCCTGGCCGGGGTGAAGATCCGGGGAGTGGGGGCCATGAAAACCGCGGCCCGGGAGGTGCGGCGGATGGGCGCCCGATACGTGCTCGTCAAGGGCGGGCATTTGAGCGGAGACCCGGTGGATGTCTTCTTCGACGGAAGGTCGTTCACCGAACTCCGGGGACCGCGCCTTCCTTCCCCCCATACGCACGGGAGCGGATGCACGCTCTCCGCGGTCATCGCCCTGGAGCTGGCCAAAGGCAGCCCGCCGAAAGCGGCGGTGGAGAAGGCCAAGGACTTCGTTGCCTCGGCGATCCGCTTTTCTTTCCCCCTGGGGCAGGGCATCGGGCCGCTGAACCCCTTCACCCCGGCGACCCGGGAGGGGGAACGGTATGCCGTGATCCAGAGCCTCAAGATGGCCTTTCGCCGAATCCAGGAAAAGAAAGTGGGGCACCTGTTCCCGGAGGTCCAGTCCAACCTGGGGTATGCTCTGTTCATGGCCCAAACCCCGGAAGAGGTGGCCGCCTTCCCGGGAAGGTTCGTGCGCTGGGGAAACGAGGTGGCCAGAGTGGCGGACCCGGAATTCGGGGTCTCCCAGCATATTGCCAAGATCATCCTCACCGCCCTTCGCTTTCACCCGGAGATGCGCTCGGCGATGAACCTGCGGTATTCCGATGACCTCCTGGCCCGGGCAAGAAAGGCGGGGCTTTCCCTGGGACATTTCAGCCGCAAGGACGAACCGGCGTGGGTGAAACGGCGCGAGGGCTCGTCCCTTTCGTGGGGGGTGGAACAGGTTTTGCGAAAATCCAAGGCTGTGCCCGACCTCATCTACGACCGGGGAGACGTGGGCAAAGAGCCCATGATCCGGGTCCTCGGCCGGAACCCTATGGAGGTGGTGGAAAAAGTCTTGCGCCTTGCCTGAAAGACCCATTCTAGAAAACATTGCTGGGTGCTCGTCGCTAATTCATTTTTTCCTTCTGGGACGAGCGAGGGGGAACGGGCAATCAGCAACGATTTTCCCTGCAGCAAGGTGGTGGATTTCGGCCGGGGCTGATATGATGATAGAGTGATTGAAGCGCCCGGGAGGTGAAAGATTCAATACCTGAAAGAAGCGCTCCTCAGCATCCGCTGGCAGGATGTCATCGATATCCTGATTATCACCTACGTTTTCTACCGTCTCTATGTTTGGATTCAGGGGACCCGTGCCCTTCGAATCCTGATTGCTCTCCTGGCCCTGGGCATCTTCTATCCCCTGGCCCGATGGTCCGGTCTCTTCCTCACAAGCTGGATCCTCCAATATCTGTGGGCGGTCATCCTGGTCATCATCGTGGTGGTTTTTCAATCGGAGATCCGCCAGGTCCTGGACCGGATGAGCCCGGTGCGGTTCTTCATTGGCCGGCCCGAGGCCTTGGACCGGATGGTGGTGGAGGATGTGGCCAAGACGGTGTTCGACTTGGCCCAGAGACGCATCGGGGCGCTCATTGTTTTCAAGCGGCAGGACCTGCTCGAAGACTTTCTCAAGGGGGGAGTTCCCCTCGACGGGCGGGTGAGCCAGGAGGTCCTTTCCAGCATCTTTTTGCCCCAGTCCCCCGCCCACGACGGAGCCATCGCCATCCAGGGCGGCAGGATCGTGGCCATGCGATGCTACCTTCCCCTTTCGGATAACCCGGACCTGCCGCAGAAATACGGGACCCGCCATCGCGCCGGGATCGGCATTACGGAACGTTCCGATGCAATCGCCCTCATCGTTTCGGAGGAACGGGGAGAAGTGTCTCTGGCCGTTCGGGGGCGGATCGAGCGGATCGACAATGCGGATGACCTGAAGACTCGGTTGGAATCCATGATGGTCAGTCCCCAGCAAAAGACGAGGGAGAACTGGCAGGGCGCCTTCACCGCCAACCTGGCTCCCAAAATCATATCTTTCGTCCTGGTATGCATTCTTTGGGTATTCATCGGCGGTCAACCGCGAGCCGAGGTCTGGATGACCGTCCCCCTGGAGTACCGGAACATGCCCGCCAACATGGAAATCGTCGGCGACCTGGTCAACCGGGTGGAGGTGGGAATCCGCGGTCCTCGGTCGCTAATCTCCTCGATCTCTTCCGACCAGCTCAAAGCCCACGTGGACCTTTCCCAGTCCATGTCGGGGGTGAACCACATCCGCCTCACTCCGGACAACGTGCGGGCTCCCCTGGGTACGGAGGTGGCCAAGGTGGCCCCTTCTTCCGTCCGGATCCGGCTGGAGGATATCAAAGCCCGGGCTGTGCCGGTGAAACCCCATCTGGTGGGTAAACTGCCCCGCCCGCTCCGCCTGATGGGAGTGGCGGTGGAACCCCCGGAGATCGTCCTTCAGGGGCCGGCAGGAAACCTGAAGAGGGTGCGGGAGGTTTTTACCGAACCGGTGGAATTGGGCGATTTGACGGAGGACACCCAAATGTCCGTGGCCCTGGAAATTACCTCTCCTCAAATTCGCCTCGCTCCGGATCAGCCTTTGCATGTAACCGTTTCCATCCGAGTGGAAAAGGGGAAGGGAAGCTGAGTTCCCCGGGGGGTTTATGGAAGAAATCTACGAAGAGATGATCGCCGTTTCCCGGAAAATCGCCTCCTCGTTTCCCCCGCCCCGCTTCTACGCCTGCTGTGAGCCCTGGATGTCCCTTTCCCAGGCCCTCTTCTCCGCGGACCCCCAGGTGCTGCGGTGCCGGGGCCTCGTGCGGAACGAACTGAAGAACAACTACGGCCATGGGTTGGAACATGTGGAAAAGGTGGCGGTCGAGGCCGGGGCCCTTCTCTGGATCGAGGCGGAAAGGCTTTATCTGGAGGAGGGGAAGGGGCAACGGGCCGGGATTCTGGCCCAATTGGCCGGGCTCCTCCACGACCTTTGCCGCGGGGAAAAGAATCATGCCCGGTTGGGGGCCGCCCAGGCCGGAAGAATCCTCCGGGAGTTTTCCATCTCCCCCGAAGAGGAACGGGTGATCGTTGGGGCCATCTCCAACCATGAAGCTTTCCTGGAACCGCAACCCCTCGAATCCCCCCTGGGCCAATTGGTCAGCGACGCCCTCTATGACGCCGACAAGTTCCGTTGGGGGCCGGACAACTTCACCCTCACGCTCTGGGAAATGCTCCGTTCCTCCCGGGCGCCCATGGTCCGGGTGATTCATCGGTTCCCCAAAGGGATGAAAGGGATCGCCCGGATCAAAGAGACCTTCCGGACCGAAACGGGGAAGACCTACGGGCCCGAATTCATCGACCTGGGGCTGGAGATCGGGGAGAAGGTCTTGGAATACCTGCGGGCCCGATTCGAGCTGGAGCTGGCCCAGGCAACGAAGGATGAGGAAGGGAGGAAAACGAAGGTCCCGGATTAATCCCCTTTTCCCCCTTTCCGCGCCCCCGGGAAAGGCTGCGGGTCAGAATTCTTCTTGGGGTCCAGGAGGGAAGCTCTCTTGAGCGCCCCCGCCCCGAATTTCTCCCAAACCCGGTCCATGGCCCGAATGGAGCGCTCCGCTTTTTGACGTTCGGAGTCGAATAGGAGGTATTGCTGGGGGTCCTTCCGGCGGACGAGATGGGAGACCCCCACTCCCAGGAGACGGGCCCTTCGCTGGACGGCCTCGGTGCGGGACAGCAGTTTCAGGGCGCTCCGGTAGATTTCGATCCCTTGGTCCGTGGGGATGGAGAGGGTTTGGCTTCTGGTGGCCAGGGTGAAATCCGGGTAGCGTACCTTCACGGTAACCGTAGAGCCTTTTAGCTCCTGCTTCCTAAGCTCCCACCCGATCCGCTCGGCCTGGTCGAGGAGAACTTTTTTCATCTGTTCCCAATTCTCCAGGTCCGGGGTGAAGGTCTCCTCCTGGCTGATGGACTTGGCTTCCGAATCGGGGCAAACCGGCCGCTCGTCTTTCCCCTGGGCCAGGGCGAGCAAATCGAGGCCGAACTTTCCCAGCTTCCTTTCCATGCTTTCCGCGGGAAAGACCGCCAGTTGACCGACCTTCAGAATCCCCATTCCCTTCAAAACCTCCTCGGTGGCCTTCCCCACTCCCCACAGCTTCGAAATGGGAAGATCGCGGAGGAAATCGCGGACCTCCCCGGGTTTGACCTCCACCAGGCCGTCGGGCTTTCGGTAATCGGAGGCGATCTTGGCCAGGAATTTATTCGGGGCAATTCCCGCCGAGGCAGTGAGGCCGGTCGTTTCCCGGATGCGGCGCTTAATATCCACGGCAATCTGCAAAGCCGTTCCGAAGAGCTTCTCGCAGCCGGTCACATCCAGGAAGGATTCGTCCAGGGAAAGGGGTTCGATGAGAGGAGTGTACTCGCGGAGAATTCGGAAAATCCGGTTGGAGACCTCCTGGTAGCGGTGCATGCGGACGGGCAGGAAGACCCCCTGGGGACAGAGTCTGCGGGCCTGGGAAGAGGGCATGGCCGAATGAACTCCATAGGCCCGGGCCTCGTAGGAGGCGGCGGAAACCACCCCCCTCCTTCCGGGATCGCCGCCCACGATCACGGGAAGCCCTTTGAGGGCGGGGTTATCCTGCTGCTCCACCGAGGCATAGAAGGCGTCCATGTCGACGTGGATGATGTTTCGCGTCATGGGTCCGCGGGAAGGCATTGCCGCACGGTCGCTTCGTCCGAAATTCCGGACCGGAATTCAAGGGGGCCCCCCATTCGCCGAATGCGGGGAGGACTTCGGGAGAGGAATTCCGTGACTGTTTAGCTATTTGAAAAGGCCTCCCCCAAAATCCCTCCCGTCTTATTTCTTTTCCTGCAACTTTTTCCGGGCCGCTTCGCGGAAGTTCCTGGCTTGTTCATCCTGGGGATTCATTTTTAGAACGATGTCGAATTCCTCCTGCGCTTCCCGATATTTTCCCATCCGGTAGTAGGCCAGCCCCAGGGTGGAACGGGCCTGGTGGAATCGCGGGCTGGACTTCAGGGCTTTCTGGCAAATTTCCACGGCCCGGGTATAATCCTTCGCAAGATAGAATGCATCTCCCAGGTTTTTCATGACCACCGGGTTTTCCGGGTCGAGGGAGAGGGCTTTTTGGTAGGCCCGGATGGCTTCTTCGAGCCGGTCTTTGTTTCGGTAGGCAATCCCCAGTTCATTGAAGAATAGGGCGCTGTCGTTCTTGGGGTCCTCTTGGTGCGGCCGCAGGAGGGAAAGGACCTCCTCGAATCTTCCCCGTTTGTTGAGGGCCGTGGCCTCTTCGGCCAGGCGGTCAAACCGGGAAAGCCCATCTTTTTCCGATTTCTGGGCTGCCGATTCGGGCGGAAGGATCCCTGGGCCGAAAACCAGACCGAGGAAAAAGAAGAGGAGAAAAAAATAGGGGAAGGATTTCGGTCCTTCCCCTGGAGGTGATTCCTTCATGAGTTTGGAAATCAACAACCTGAACCCATTCGAACCGTGAGGCTTCCAGGCCCCCGGGCCATCCGATCGACGACGGCAGGGGATGGTTCTATCGTAGGGCTCTTTTACGGCTGTTTCTCGAGGGCCTTGATCCCTTCATCAACCGTGAACACTGCCCCGCACTTCGGGCATTTCACCTTCGTTTCCTTGGCAACATAGCCGCCGCAGCCAAAGGTAAAGGCGGCCAATACCGCGATTGCCAGAACCGAACTCATCAGCTTTTTCACTCCCCTTCACCTCCTTTCCTTTTTCAGATCAATTTCTAAATTCTCAAGGGGGGTTTTTTTTCAGCTTTTCCTCCGTCCGAAGTCCTTTACAGCGGAAGGGAGAAGAAGATAGGGTAAAGCTAACAAATTATGGATTTTTAGTCAAGAAAAAAATTCATCAAAAAAATCAACTGGAAAAGAAGTTTTTTCGGCGGGCCCCAGGGCCAAAAAATATTTTTCCGGGGTTGATGCAAACCCTTGTCGAGGCGGGTGACCTATGATATAAATTTTGCGTGTAAAATAGAGGTTTACAAGGATGGATCGATGAAAGGGAGCAAAATTGGATTCCGATGCATTGTGGCCGCGGCGGCCGGGTTCCTTTTCCTGGGGTTCCTGGGACCGGATGGAGCTTGGTCGCAGGGGGGTGGAAGCGCAAGTATCTTCCAATCCTATGCCAAGCCATTGCCCCTGCCGGATTTTTCCCTGGAAGACCTTGAAGGGAAGGCCGTCCAGATTCGGGACTTTAAAGGAAAGGTGATCCTCCTCAACTTCTGGGCCACCTGGTGACCCAGTTGCCGGAGGGAGGTTCCTTCCATGGAGAAATTTTACCGCCAGTACCAGCCGAAGGGCTTGGTGTTGTTCCGCCTGAATACCAAAGAGAGCCGTGAGACCATACGGAAATTTCTGGAAAAGAACCCTTCCCCCTTGCCCATCCTGCTGGATGAAAAAAATAAGGTGGGAAAGCTCTTGGGGGTGTGGGTTCATCCCACCTCCTACTGGGTGGATGCCAAAGGGATGCTTCGCTACCGGGCGGTGGGGGTGGCTGAATGGGCCGGCATCGAAGCGTTGAGCATCGCGGATCGGTTGCTGGGAGAAATTCAATGATCCTTTGGACCTTTTTGATTTTCATATCCTCTTTAGGAATTCACGGTTGCGCCACGGCGCCCCCCCCGCGGGCCGATTCACCCCCGGTCCCCCTGGCCAAGGCCAATTTGGAGGCGGTTCTGGAGGAGCATGAGGGTTTGGAAGTCCTATGGGAAAATGCCAAGGAAGTCCGGGATTTTTACCGCGGGGGGGTTCAGCAGAAGGCCCTGGCGGAGGCTAAATACCGGGAAAAATCGTACTCCGAAGCCCTAAGGCTTTACGATAAATCGGAAGAGTTTTTTCTTGTGGTCTTAAAGTATCTCAACCATGATTCATGCGAATACATGCTGTTTGAAGGAACCCATATTCTGTTCCTCCCGAACCTTTTAATGGCCGACAATTTCCTCAAAGCAGGAAAGATTTTGAAGGAAATGGGCCGGGAGAGCTCGGCCCGGAGGCAGTGGAGAGCCGCTTTGCCCTACATACAGCAATCGCTGCGCTGCGAAAATACCGAGTGGGGACAGGCCATTGAGAGAGAACTTAATTCCCTTCTCGAGCCCCCCAAAGGCTGAAACACAATACGGCCGCGGGGCCGTAATCATAGCGCTGCATAGCCGGCGCCCGTCCCGCAGCTCCTCTCTTTTCCATCCCAACCCTGCTTCAATCCCATCGCCGCGCCGCGCTACCCCTTCCTAAATTGGCTTGACATTTTAGTATGAAATCATATAGTATGCTATCGAACTTTCTATTCTCTTCATACCGCGCTTTATAGGGGGGATAGGGAAAAGTCATGAAGATGGAATACCAAGTGGGATTTCTCCTTTCTCGGGCAACCTGGGCCATGAACAATGCGGTGAACCGGATGATGCGGGAAAACGGGCATAATGACATTTCGGTGGCCTACTTTGCCGTTCTTCAGGCCCTATGGGAAAGTTATGGCTTAAGCATCACCGACCTGGGGTAAAAGGCCCAGCTGTAAAAATCGACCATGACCAGCCTGATTGACCGGATGGAAACGGCCGGGCTCGTCCGCCGCGAGGACCATCCGACTGACCGCCGGGCTTACCAGATATGCCTGACCCCCCGGGGCAAGGAATTGGAGGAAAAATTGGATGAGGTGGTAGCCCGGGCCTATAAACACCTGACCCGGGGAATAGCCGAAGAAGATTTGCAGAGAGCCATCCGGGTTTGCAAACGGTTGATCCAGAATGCCGAATGAGGAGGCGGAAAAGGAGGTGATCCGGGACCGGAAGCGATAGGCCGGACCGGCGGCCGCCGCGGAAAAAGATCGAAAAAAGCCTGGCTGGAGAAGATTTCCCGAAACCCGGGAATCTTGCGCTGTTGACCTTTCCGATCGGAGGAAGCATGGAAAGAAAAATTAAAAAAGTCGCCGTACTGGGGTCCGGAGTCATGGGAGCGACCATCGCCGCCCACCTGGCCAACGTGGGTATCCCCTCGATCATGCTGGATATCGTTCCCCCCAAATTGACCCCGGAGGAGGAAAAAAAGGGGCTAACCTTCAAGGACCCGGCGGTGCGGAATCGTTTCGCCGTAACGGGAAAACAGAACCTGCTGCGCATGAGGCCCGCGGCCCTGGCGGTGCCCGAATTCGCCGGCCTCATCGAAGTGGGCAACTTCGAAGACCACCTATCGCGCCTGGCGGAAGTGGACTGGATCGTCGAGGTGGTGGTGGAGAACCTGAAGATCAAGCAGGATCTCTTCCAAAAAGTGGCCGGCTTTCGTAAGCCGGGGACGATCGTGAGCACCAATACTTCGGGGATTCCCATAAAAGACATCTGCGCGGGCATGGACCTGGAATTCAAACAGCACTTCCTGGGGACCCACTTCTTCAACCCGCCCCGCTACATGAAGCTCCTGGAAATCATCACCCTGTCGGAAACTTTGCCCGAGGTGGTCCAGTTCATGGCTCATTTCGGCGAGAAGGTCCTGGGCAAAGGAATCGTCTATGCCAAGGATACTCCCAACTTCATCGCCAACCGAATCGGCATCTTCGGCATGCTTTACCTGATGAAGGTCATGCAGGAGGAGGGGTACACCATCGAAGAGGTGGATGCCATCACCGGCCCGGCCATGGGACGGCCCCGGAGCGCCGCCTTCGGCACGACGGACCTGGTGGGCCTGGATACCTTCGCCCACGTGGCCAAAAACATATACGAAAACGTCCCCCACGACGAGATGCGGGAGATTTTCAAGGCCCCGGATTTTGTCCAGAGAATGCTGGAAAAGGGCTGGCTCGGCAATAAATCGGGCCAGGGGTTTTACAAGCGGATCAAGTCGGAAGCGGGCAAGGAGAAGCTGGTCCTCGACTACAAAACCATGGAGTACCGGCCCGCGCAGAAAGTAAAATTTCCTTCCCTGGATGCGGCCAAAGCGGCCTCCGGGCCGGACAAAGCCAAGGCCCTGATCTACGCCGAGGACCGGGCCGGCCAGTTTGCCTGGAAGATCACCAGCCAATCCCTGCTCTACACCGCCAAAAGAATTCCCGAGATTGCGGATGACGTGTACAACGTCGACAACGCCATGAAGTGGGGGTTCAACTGGGAGGCGGGGCCCTTCGAAGCCTGGGACGCCTTGGGGGTCGAGGAGTCGGTGTCCCGGATGAAAAAGGAGGGGAAAACCATCCCCCCCCTGGTGAATAAGCTTCTGGCGGCCAAGGGGAAATCCTTCTACCGGAGGGAGACCGGACAGGTTTCCTTCTTCGATTGGAAAACGGGGAAGTACAAGAAGGTCCCCGAAAAGCCCGAGGTCATCCTCCTGCCGGCCCTGAAGGAGCGGAAGAAGGAAATCAAGTCCAATGCCGGGGCCAGCCTGATCGA
Organism: Syntrophaceae bacterium; assembly: GCA_013388675.1. GTDB lineage: Bacteria > Desulfobacterota > SM23-61 > SM23-61 > SM23-61 > SM23-61. The sequence continues at coordinate 13,701 of JACAEW010000210.1, forward strand.
CATGGGCGACGGGGTAGCCTGCCTGGAATTTCACACCTACATGAACGCCATCGGCCAGGAGATCATCGAAATGATCCACGAGTCGCTTAAGATCGTGGAGAAGGACTTCGTGGGGATGGTCATCGGCAACCACGCCGAAAGGTTCTCGGTGGGCGCCAACCTGCTCATGCTGGTGGGCGAGATCGTCAAGTCCAACTGGTCGGGAATCGACGCGGCCATCCGGGCCATTCAGGATGCCATGATGGCCATGAAATACTTCGAAAAGCCCATCGTCGCCGCTCCCCACGGCATGGCCCTCGGCGGGGGCTGCGAAGTATGCCTGTCCAGCCATCGCATCGTGGCGGCCCTGGAGACCTACATGGGTCAGGTGGAAATCGGCGTGGGGCTGCTGCCCGGCGCTGCCGGGAACAAGGAAGTTTACCTCCGCTGCATCGAAGGGATTCCCGACGGGGTGAACGTGGACCTTCTCCCCTTCCTGCGGAAAGCCTTCGAGAACATCGCCATGGCCAAGGTCTCGACCAGCGCCGAAGAGGCCCGCAAGCTCTCCTTCCTGCGGCCCACGGACCGGGTGGTGGCCAACGGGGATCATCTCCTGTACGAGGCCAAGCAAACCGTCTTGGCCATGATCCGGGAAGGGTGGAAGCCGCCCCGGCCCAAGCTCATCCCCGTGGCCGGAGACGGCGGGCGGGCGGCCATCAAGTACATGGCCAATACCATGCGCCAAGGGGGGTTCATCACCGAATACGAAGAGTTCATCGCCGGCAAGCTGGCCTACATCCTCACCGGCGGAGACGTCCTGAGCGGAGCCCTGGTCACCGAGCAAAAGATGCTGGACCTGGAGCGGGAGGCCTTCGTCAGCCTCTGCGGCGAGAAAAAGACCCAGGAGCGGATCACCCACATGCTCAAGACCAACAAGCCGCTCCGGAACTAGAAGGAGGAGACCATGAAAGAAGCAGTCGTCGTTTCTGCCGTTCGCACCGCGGTGGGCCGGGCCCCCCGGGGAAGCCTGCGCAACACCCGTCCGGATGATATGGCCGCGTGGGTGGTGAAGGAGGCCTTGAACCGGGTTCCCGGGCTGAAGCCGGAAGAGGTGGACGACGTGGTCATCGGCTGCAGTTTTCCAGAAGCCGAACAGGGTCTGAACGTGGCCCGACTGATCAACTACCTCGCCGGCCTCCCCTATACCGTGCCCGGCCAGACCATAAACCGGTTTTGTTCCTCCGGACTCCAGGCCATCGCCATCGGGGCGGAGCACATCATGTGCGGCTTTGCCGACGTAATCATCGGCGGGGGAGTGGAATCCATGTCCATGGTTCCCATGGGGGGGAACAAGACCGTTCCCAACCTCAAGCTGATCGAAACCTACCCCGAGGGATACACGGCCATGGGGGTCACGGCGGAAAACGTGGCCCGCAAATTCAACATCAGCCGGGAAGAACAGGACGCCTTTGCCCTGAAGAGCCACCAGAAGGCCTGGGCGGCGATTCAGGCCGGGAGGTTCAAGGATGAAATCCTTCCCATCAAAATCAAAACCCAGGAGGTGACCGAGGACGGACAGGTCAAGTTCCGGGAGTTCGTTTTCGACACCGATGAAGGGGTAAGGGCGGATTCCACCCTGGAAGCCCTGGCCAAGCTGCGGCCGGCTTTCTCGACTACCGGATCGGTCACCCCGGGAAACGCTTCTCCCCTGAACGACGGGGCCTCGGCAGTCGTCATCCTGTCAAAGGAAAAAGCCAGGGCCCTGAGGGCGCACCCCATGGCCACCTTCCGCTCCTTTGCGGTGGCCGGAGTTCCCCCCGAACTCATGGGCATCGGCCCGGTGGAGGCCATCCCCAAGGCCCTCAAGCTGGCCGGACTAACCCTGGACCAGATCGACCTCATTGAATTGAACGAGGCCTTTGCTTCACAGGCGCTGTACTGCTGTCGCACCCTGGGCCTCGACATGGACAAGGTCAACGTCAACGGCGGGGCCATCGCCCTGGGCCATGCCCTGGGTAACAGCGGGGCGAGGCTGACTACTACGCTCCTGCACGAGATGAAACGTCGCAACGCCCGTTACGGCCTGGTCTCCATGTGCATCGGCTTCGGCATGGGCGCGGCCGCGGTCTTCGAGAGAGAACCCAATTCCTGAAAAGCGTCCGTCTAACCGTGAAAACTGGGGCAGGCCTTCGGGCCTGTCCTCTTAATGGTTGGGGGTCCGGGGGCAAACGGATTTCATTTTCCCGGACTCCCGCCCTTTTGCTTCTCTTTTAAGGGTCTTCTCCCAATCGAGTGGGTAAAAAGGGAGAAAACGAC
>JACAEW010000127.1 GCA_013388675.1 Syntrophaceae bacterium
AACCCCGCCCCTACTTTCCTCCCTTGGGAATAGGGGAGGGATTTCGGGAAAGAGTATTGCAAAATCCTTCGTGCTTGCGGATTTAGAATTTTACCCTTTATGGACCGTTGGACTTGGAAAGACAGAGTTCTTTTTCAGATCGTCCCCCGGCTTTACGTCTGGGTCCTTCGTCTTTTCGCCCTGACCATCCGGAAGGAATTTTTTCACGAGGAATACCCCCAAGAATTCTGGAGCCGCGGTCGCTGGATCATTATTTCTTTCTGGCATCAAAGGCTGCTGATGATGCCCTTTCTGCGGCATACGGGAAGGGTGGGAATGATGATCAGCCAGCATCGGGACGGCGAATTGATCGCCCGGGCGGTGAGGCAGTTCGGGATAGAGTCGGTCCGCGGCTCGACCACCCGGGGCGGGCTCTCTGCCCTGCGGGGGATGATCCGCGTATTCCGTAGCGGGGCCAATTTGGCCATCACCCCCGACGGCCCCCAAGGGCCCAAGCATGTGGTGCAGATCGGGGTCATCGAGCTGGCCCGCCAGACCGGCGCCCCCATCCTCCCCGTCACTTACAGCGCTTCCCGCAAGAAAGTCTTCGGGAGCTGGGATCACTTCATCGTGCCTTTGCCCTTTTGCAGAGTAGCCTACCTCTGGGGAGAACCTCTTCTCGTTCCCGCCGATGCGGATAAAGAGGGGATGGAGGAATGCCGCCGCCTCCTCCAGGAGCGGATGAGGCAAATCACCGAGGAGGCGGACCGCTTCTTCCGGCAGGTTTCCTGAATCCGGGCTTCCCGCTTCCCGCCGGCGGGAATTTTTCCTTGACAGCGAATTTTTCTCCTCCCTATAATCCATCATTCACTGGGTGTTTCTCTGATCGAGGGGGAAGGGGGCTTTTCATCGCCCCGACTCGAAAAAGGACGGACGAGAATGAAAACCCGCGTGGTCATTACCGGGCTGGGAGTGGTTTCCCCGATCGGTATTGGCGTGAAGGAATTCTGGAAGGCGGCCATGGAAGGGCGTTCGGGGGTGACGGCCATCAAATCCTTCGACCCCTTTCCGATGGAAGGATATCGCTCGCGCGTTGCCGGCCAGATCGAAAATTTCGACCCGAGCCAATATCTCGATTTTCCCCACGTAGCCCGGGTGGACCGGTTTGCCCAGTTCGCCCTGGTGGCCGCCAAGGAAGCCCTGGCTGATTCCGACCTCCGAATGGACCGCGAGGATGCCCATCGCGTGGGGGTCATCGTGGGAGCCGGCATGGGCGGGATGGTCATGGGAGAACGCGAGGTCACCCAGTTGTATCAGCAGCTCAAGCCCCATCGGGTCCACCCGAACCTCATCCCCGCCATTACTTTAAATTCCGCCTCCGGGATTCTGGCCATGGCCTACGGGGCCAAGGGCCCTAACCTGACCATCTCCACCGCCTGTTCGTCCAGCGCCCACGCCCTGGGCCAGGCCCTGAACTGCATTCGGAGCGGCCAGGCGGACACGGTGATTGCCGCCGGGGCCGATGCCAGTATCACTCCTCTCGTTTTCGCCGGGTTTTGTTCCCTGCGGGCCCTTTCCTCAAAGTATAACGATACTCCGGCCAAAGCCTCCCGGCCTTTCGACCGAATGCGCGATGGTTTTGTCCTGGGGGAAGGGGCCGGGGCTTTGATCCTGGAATCCCTCTCCCACGCCAAAAAACGCAAGGCCCGGGTCTACGCCGAGGTGGCCGGTTACGCGGGGACCAGCGAAGCCTATCACATGGTGATCCCCCGGGAAGACGGGGTGGAAATTGCCGAGACCATCCGTCTGGCCCTGAGGGATGCCGGGATCCCCCCGGCTAAGGTGGATTACATCAACGCCCATGCCACCTCCACCCCCGTGGGCGATAACGTGGAGATCAAGGGAATCCGTCAGGTCTTCAAAAGCCGGGCGGAGAAGCTGGCCATCACCGCCACCAAATCCCTCATCGGGCATACTCTCGGGGCCGCGGGAGCCATCGGGGCAATTGCTGCGGCCATGTCCATTGAGACCGGCCGGATTCATCCGACGATCAATTACGATGAACCGGACCCCGAATGCGAGCTTCCGGGAATCTCCCGGTCGGCGCAGGAACGGCGCGTGAAAGTCGCCCTGGTCAATTCTTTCGGGTTCGGAAGCAACAATGCCGCAGTCGTTCTCCGAAAGCCCGACCTGTGAAACCCTGGGCTCGGCAGGGCTTGCCGTCAACCCCACTCGAAAGGAAAGATAGATGCCTCCTGAATCCTCTCTTGCCAATCAAATCCTCTCTGCCCTCGCCGAACATTTAAAGCGCGACAAGAAATCGATCAGCTTGGAAAATCGCCTGCGGGACGACCTCGGGCTGGATTCCATCGCTACCATTGAGCTTCTTTTCAAGCTGGAGGAGGTCTTCGATATTCAGATTCCCGATGAAGACCTAAAGGGTCTCGTTACGGTAGGGCATGTGGTCAAATACCTCCAGAAAAGGCTGGCCCCCCTTTCTTCCAAGAAAAGCCCCCGGACGGCGGCCCGGACCAAACGCCCCCAAAAGTGAGGATGCCATGTCACCCCATCGATTCCCAACCCCCCTTTCTCTCGCGCAGGTCCAAGAGGTCGTGGGGGGAGAAATCGTCGGACCTCCCGGGACTCTCCTCTCCGGAATTTCCAGCCTGGAAGACGCGGGGGCGGGAGACCTTTCCTATTGCGCCTCCGACCGTTACCACAAAGCGGCCTTGCATTCCCAGGCCGCGGCTTTTCTCGTCCAACGCCCGATTCCCGAACTCAACCGGCCTCAACTGGTCATGTCCAACCCGTCCTACGGCTTTGCCTGCATTGCCCAGCGCTTCTTCACCGGACCCTATCAAGCGCGGGGCATGGCCAAGGAGGTCATTTGCGGTGCGGACGTCCAGATCGGGCCCGATCCATCCATCTGGCCCAACGTCACCCTGGGCGACCGGGTCCGGCTCGGCGCGCGGGTGACCCTGTATCCCGGGGTTTTTATCGGAAGCGATACGGTTCTGGGGGATGATTGTCTGTTATATCCCAACGTCGTCGTCCGGGAAGGCTGCACCCTGGGCTCCCGGGTGATCGTTCATAGCGGGACGGTGATCGGGAGCGATGGTTTCGGATACGTCCAGCACGAAGGTCGCCATTTCAAAATCCCCCAGCTCGGAGGAGTCATTATCGAAGACGATGTGGAGCTGGGCGCCAATGTCACCGTGGACCGGGCCACCTTCGGACAGACCGTGGTCAAGAGGGGGACCAAGGTGGATAACCTGGTGCAGATCGCTCACAATGTGACCGTGGGCGAGCACACCATTCTGGTGGCCCAGGTGGGCATTGCCGGGAGCACCTCCATCGGCCACCATGTCATGATCGGCGGGCAGGCCGGGCTCGCGGACCACGTCCGCGTGGGGGACCTGGCCATGATTGCCGCCCGCTCCGGAGTGAATCGGAACATCGAAAGCCGGGAGGTCGTGGGCGGCGCCCCGGCCATGCCCTTTGAAGTCTTTCTGAAATCCCATGCTCTGATACCCCGCCTTCCTGAACTGCGCCAGCAGCTGCGGGACCTCAAAGAGCGGGTTCAAGCGCTGGAAAATAAAAGCTTGGCCAAGGGAAAATCCCCCAAACCGGGGCGGAAGTCCCGGCCGGGCAAGTAGGGACGATGCACGGATTCCCCCCGGGGGCGGGCGTGCGAGCCGGACCTTTCGTTCGACCAGAGCGGGAGGATCGCTTGCTTTCAAAACCTCTTTTTTTCGGTTGACAATTTTTTCCCTTTTGATAAACTTCTCTCACCAGCCTTTGCCAGACCTCCTATCGAAACTCAAACCTAAGCGCTTTGATTTTGCGCTGCTCTTTTGGTTTTTGATTGGGGGGGATTCGTTAGTCCCCCCGGGTTGAACAAAAGGGTCCTCCGGCGAGAATTTCGGTTCCATCATCCAAGGAAAATTCCTGTCAACGAACGAAAGGGACCCCCCAAGGGCGATCCAGCCGGAAAGGGGGTGAATCCAGCACGGTAGAGGAAAGAATCCGACAGGGATGAACTTGCAGCCTTGAGAGGAGGGAAGATCATGAAAAGAAATGCCCTTATCTTCGGAATCCTGACCGGCCTGACTTTGGTTCTTTCGCCGGCCGTTTGCTTTTCCAAACCCATCAAAGTCCTCGCCCAGTTTCCCATGAGCGGTCCGGTGGGAACGCTGCCCGAATTCGGCTGGGGCTTCATCGACGGCATGAACGACATTAACGGAAAGGGCGGAGTCAACGGGAAGCCGATCACCTATTTCCTGGAGGACATGCGCTACAGCCCTACCGTGGAGGTGGCCAATTTCACCCGGTACGCGGCCGCGGAAAAGCCGGATGAACTCCTCCTGGCCTCGGGTTACATCACCGGGGCCCTGAAGCCGCTGATCGAAAAGGTCAATAAGGAGGAGCGAATTCCCTGGCTGGATGGCTCTTATTCCACGGAAATCTTCGGCCCGGAGGGCGGACCGTCCAAGTATCCCTATTATTATTCCCTCGGAGCGACTTACGGGGACCAAATGCGCGCCCTCCTGAACTGGATCAAGGATGACTCCCGGGGCAAAGGAAGGGTGGCCATCGTCTACAGCCCCACGGAATGGGGGCGGGACCCGCTGGATATGACCCGGGCCCACGCCAAGAAGATCGGGCTGCAAATCGTGGCGGAGGAAGAATACGCGTTTACGGCTACCGATGCGACCCCTCAGGTGACCAACGTGCGCAAGGCCAAGGCCAATTATGTCTTTTACCATGGATATTCCGGGGCCGCTCCCTATACCGCCATCTTCATGAAGACCGCCAAACAATACTTGAAGACGGCCACCATCCTGGGTACGCATTACACCACGGGCCAATATCCCATCCTGATCTGCGGCAAAGCGGTGGACGGGATGGTGGGAGTCGCCACGCGGCCCCAGGTGGACGACATGTCCAATCCCATGGTCAAGATGGCCCACGAATTCGCGGAAAAAAACAAACGCAAGGAGGGGATCAAGGACATGTTCCTCTACATGGAAGGCCTAACCTATGCCCTTATCTTCCATGAAACCCTCAGCCGGGCCGACAAGGCCGGCCAGTTGACCCGCGAAGGGGTAAAGAAAGTATTGGACGACATGATCTGGGATTACCACGGTCTTTTCGATGGCCGGAGTTTTGCCTACAAGTCCCACACCATTCCCATGTTGAGGATTTATCGCTGCAAAGTGGAAAAGGAGGTCGAAAAAGCGGGCCGGAAGGTGGGAGTGGGAACCTGGCTGCCCATCAGCCCCTGGATCAATGCGGAAATCGAGTTGAAGTAATTCTCTCCCTCTCGACCAGCGTAGGGGCGCCCCCCCCGTCGCCCCGCAAAAATTCATCCAACGGGGGCCATCCGAAAAAATGATCGACCTGATTCAAACCTTGGGATCCGGGCTCTTGATCGGCTGCGTTTATGGCCTCCTGGGCCTGGGAATCGTCATCATCTTTCGCGCCTCGGAGGCCTTCAACTTCGCCATCGGCGAGTTCTTGGTCATCGGGTCTTTCTTTTTTTACCTTTTTTTCTTCGACCTGGGCCTCCCCTTTTTCGCGGCCCTTCCCCTCGGGCTCCTGGCCTCGGGAGCGGCGGGCGCAGTCGTCGAGCGCCTTTCCATCAAACCCCTCCTGGGCCGTTCGGGCCTCTCCATGACCATCATCACCCTGGGCCTAGCCAGCGTGCTGAGGGCCTCGGTCCAGCTCATCTTCGGCGCCCACTCCTATTCCTTCTTCATCGAACTGCCGGACCTCACGCTGGAGTCGGGCACCCTTCTCTTCCCCTCCGAGAGGGTCTGGGCCGGATTCTTGTCGGTCATCGCCTTTGGGCTCATCCTCTTCTTCCTCTTCTGCACCCGCTGGGGAGTGGCCATCCGGGCCACCTCGGAAAGCCAGGCCAAGGCCATGGCTTTCGGGATCGATTCCCGCTTCATCCTCCTTTTGGTCTGGGCCGTAAGTTCCATGTGCATTGCCGTGGCCGGGGTTCTGATCTCCAATTTCGGAGCCCTTTCTTACCTGACCGGAATTGCCGGGCTGCGGGCCATTCCGGTCGTGCTGATCGGGGGAATGGACAGCATCGGCGGGGCCCTCGTCGGCGGGTTGATCGTCGGGGTGTGCGAGGCCTTGGTGGGAAGCTACGTAGAGCCCCTGGGCCTGGTGGGATTCAAGGACGTGTCCCCCTATTTACTCCTGCTCATCGTCTTGTTCATCCGGCCCTACGGCCTCTTCGGGACGGTGAAAATCGAAAGAGTCTGAACGATGGTCTCCGTTGAAAACCTTCGGGTGGTTTACCACGACGTGATCTCCATCCTGAACGGCGTTTCCCTCAAGGCCGCGGGGGAAAAAATCTCCGTCATCATCGGGGCCAACGGGGCGGGCAAGACCACTCTCCTGCGGGCCATCGGGGGGATGCTGGGCTTATTCGAAGGAAATATCATCGAGGGGGACATCAAAATCGGGGAGGCTTCGGTCCGGGGGCTGGAAAGCACGGACATCATAAAAACATTCGGGTTGACCTACGTGATGGAGGACCGCCCGGTCTTCTGGTACCTGACCATCGAGGAGAACCTGGCCGCCGCCGCCTACTCCCGGTGGGATGGGGCGGTGAAAGCCGATATGGGAAAAGTCTTCGCCTACTTTCCCGTCCTAAGGAACCTTCGGGACCAAAAAGCCGGGTACACCTCCGGGGGGGAACAGCAGATGCTGGCCATCGGCATGGCCTTGATGACCCGTCCGAAGGTCCTCCTTTTCGACGAGCCCTCCCTGGGGCTCGCTCCCCTCGTAACCGAGGAGCTCTTTCGCATCATCCAGCGGTTGAACCGGGAAGGGATGACCATCCTCCTGGTGGAACAGAACGCCCATGCCGCCCTCCAGATCGGCCACCAGGGTTATGTCCTGGAAAACGGCCGAGTGGTCCTGGAAGGGACGGCCCAGGCCCTCTTGGAAAACGAAGACGTCCGGGAATTCTACCTGGGCGCCGGCGCCAAGGAACGGAAGAGCTACCAGGAGGCCAAGCGTTACAAGCGAAGGAAGCGATGGCTGTAACCCAAGGCGATTCCCTCCTCCAGATTCAAAACCTCAACCTGTCCTTCGGCGGGGTCCAAGTGCTCCACCGGGTGAGCTTCTCCGTCCGGGCGGGAGAAATTCTGGCCATCATCGGGCCCAACGGGGCGGGCAAGACCAGTCTGCTCAACTGCATCAATGCCCACTACCGGCCCCAGGAGGGGCGGATCTCCTTCCAGGGAGAGGACCTAACCCTATTGAAGCCGCACGCCATCGCCGCCCGGGGAATCGGCCGCACCTTCCAGAAGGTGGAACTCTTCCGGGGAATGACGGTCCTGGATAACGTAAAACTGGGCCGGCATTTTCTCTTGCGTTCATCCCTCCTGGGAAGTTTTTTGCGCTGGCCGGGCTCCGTCGCCGAAGAACTCCGCCACCGCAAAGAAATCGAGGAGGAGATCATCGATTTCATGGGCCTCTCCGGCGTGCGCTACTCCGTGGTGAATACGCTTCCCCTGGGGGT
>JACAEW010000069.1 GCA_013388675.1 Syntrophaceae bacterium
CCCTGACCCTCCCCCGTCAAGGGGGAGGGGATTTAATGGGGGTGGAGCGTATCCCGCCTACATCATCCGGTTATAGATACGGATGAGTTTTGCCCAGAAAATATCCAGGTCCATGATGAAGAAATGGAAGATCAGGGGGACGGCCGTCAGGACCAGGAGCGTTGACCCGAGGGCGGCCCAGCGCTTTAACCGCCTCCGCCTCCGCTCTTTCTTCGTCAGGATGACGGGGATGCCGCCCAGGACCGGGAACTGGGCGACAGCGGCCAACTCGTCCGCCGTGCGCACCGACTGGTCGGCGAATTCCTTCAGGGCGACGGTCCCCGAGCCGACGCCGATGCCAAGGACCAACCCGATCAGCAGGACGGCGGGGATGTTGGGGCTGACCGGGCGCTCGGGAAACCGGGCCGGGTCGATAAGGGTAAAGCGCTCGCCCATCTGCTCTTTTTCCAGGCCCTGGGAGACCTTGGCTTCCAGGAGCTTTCTGGTCAGGTCATCAAACTTGGCCTGCATGCTGTTCCGCTCCGCGAGGAGCGCCTTGTATTCCTCCTCCACCGCCGGAGTCGCTTCGACGCGGCGCTGGTAGACCTCCTTTTTGCGGTGTTGTTCTTCAATCTCCCGCTTCAGCGACTCGATCTCCGACCGGACGCCGGCCAGCTGGGAAGCGAGGGTTATCAGGTACGGATGCTGGGGACCTTCCTCTTTAGGCGTTTCTCCGCTTGGGGTCTCTTCTTCCGGCTCGTTGTTATTGGAATTCACCCTCGCTTCGAGCTCGGCGATCTCGGCCTTCAGTTTGATCACGTCGGGATATTTATCCGTGAACTTGCTCTTCACCTGCACCAGCCTGGCTTTCAGCTCCCGGAGCAGGATTTCATCCGGATTCGGGGGCTGGGGAGGTTTGGGGACGAGTCCGGGGTTGGAAGCAGCGGGGGGCTGGGATTGAAGAAACTCCATCTGGGTCCGCAGGTAATCTTCCCGCTCCTGGGCGGTGCGCAGGTCGTTCCGCGCCCGGTCGATGTCCCGCTCGCACCGGTCGAGGGCCGACAGGTTCACCTGCAGGTGCTCCGGAAGTTCGTTGATATGCCTGGTTTTAAAGGGAGTCAGCCGCGCCTCGATTCTGGCGAGGTGGGCCTTGACTTCCTTTTTCTCCTCTTCCAGAAAGCGGGAGGTGCTGGAGGCCTGCTGCTCCCGGGACTTGAGATTCTCCTCCAGGTAGAGGGAAGCGAGGACGTTGGTCACCTGCTGGACCAAGGCGGGGCGCTCGCCCCGGAAGGACAAGGAAAAGGCGATGGTGGCCCGGGTGGCCCGTCCGGTCCGGCGGTCCACGATATCCGCGCTGATGGTTTGGAATTTGATGTCTTTCTCCCTCATCCGGGTTACGATCTCTTCCGTCGTCTGCTTTTTCCTCTCTTCGGCGTATAGGTTGAACCGGTTGATGATTTCCAGGAGCTTGGTGGTGCTCATGATCCTCTGGTTGATGGATTGGAGACGCTGCTCGGCGAAGCCGGTCACCGTGGATATGACGAAGTCCCGGGGAATGTCCTGCTCCTCGATGAGGATCGTGGAAGCGGACTGGTAAACCGGGGTCAGGGTGAAGGCGACGGCCGCCGAGCCGGCGAACACCAATATCATAGGGACCACCAGGCTCCATTTGCGCCGCTTCACGATGGCCAGGATGTCACCGATATCTTTGGCGGCGGTTTCGGGCATAGACCCTGCCTTTCTTCACGAAAAACGCTTTCTGCGTTTCATAATCCCCACCCCCATCCCTTCACTCCCCAACCCTGCGTAATTATCCACAAATCACCCCCACCCTGTCCCCCCCCTGTCAAGGGGGAGGGAGTCGGGTGGAAAGGGGAGAGAAAAGGATGGGGCCGGCTATCTCCCAAGACCGAGCAAGTCCTGCTGGATGAAAAAACGGACCATGAAAAGGCTCCGGTCCGCCCTCGTGTCGGCGATTTGATCAAGGACCCGGGAATAGGCGTAAGAAGCCTCGACGCTCATATCCTTCGAAAAGTCGTACCGAAGGCGGGCCGACAAGTTGAACGTATGTCTTCTGGTTTCCCCCGTGGAAAATTCTCCCCTCTCCGCCTGGTTGTAATAATAACCGGCGGAGAGTCCTCCATTGAGCTCGTAGGTGAATCTCTGGTCCAAATACATCCGCAGGATTGTGCTCCACACGGTCCCCGTGCCGCTCGCCGGGCTGATGTCCTGCTGCAGGCTGATCCCGCCCCCTGTCTCATCATCCCGGTAGCTCAGCCCGATCTGACCGACGCCCCCCCAGGCGGTGCTGGTTTTTTCCTCGGTCACCGGGACCTGAACCACAAAGGGAAAAATGACAACCGGTTGGAGGGTAGTTACCTTGTATTTCGAGCGGGTCCGGCTCAGCCCCAGGTCGACGACGAAGCCCCAGGTCTCGCTCAAGGCCCCCTCCGCCCCCAGGGTCCACCGGTAACCCTCGGTTTCCGAAGTCTCGTAGTAGTACCGGCCGTAGCCGAAATTCGCCCTTCCCTTCAAAGAAGGGTGAAGGTCGCGGAAATCCCGGGCGAAGAAGATGCTTCCTCTGTATCCCCTGCTGTCCGATAGAGCGGGGTCCTTGTATTCGTCCTCGCTCTGGTTGAACTGAAGGCCCAGGGACGACATCTCGGACAGGAGATAGCTCCCGCCGAGGGTGTAGAACCACCGGTCGCGGGGCTGGGTTCCCAGGACCAGCCCGGTAACCTCGATGTCCCGATCGGGACGCGAGTCGCGGGACATCCCGGCCTCGGCGGAGAGGCTCAACCTCGGGTCCGGCCGGCACTGGACCCCGGATTGGCCCAAAAAATCAACGGCATCGAACTCGTGGTTCATCCAATACCGCAGGGCGTCGAGACGGCCTGAGAGGGCGAAATCTAAGAGCTCGGTCCTTTCCGTCCAATCCAGGCCGGGAGAAACGGTGGTGACGAAATCCCTCTGCCCGCCCGCAGAGTCGAAAAAGAGGTTGTCGTTGTACTCCTGTCTGACCGCGATGGAACCAACGACTTTGGATTCCTCCGCCTTCGCCCTGGGGGGAAAAACGAGCAGCCCGGCGGCCCATATCAGCACTGCTACCACCCTTAGAAGCTTTGCGGTTAGAGTCCGGCAGGGACCGATTTTGCCGTCTCTGAAATCTCCCGGCCCATTCATGGGACGACGACGACGTCGCCCCTCTGGAGCCAGATATTCTGGTCCACATTCGCCCCCTCAATGACTTCGTCATAACGGAACGAATAGATGTGGGTACTCTCCCCGTCGCCCCGAAAAATTTTGATCCGGTTCCGCTTGGCGAAAGGGTTGAGCCCCCCTGCCGCGGCCAGGGCCTGGAGCACGTTGATCCGGCCGTTCAGGGCAAAACGGCCCGGGCTGTTGACTTTTCCGATCACATAGACCTGCATGCTCCCCGCCTGCCTCACCTCCACGGAGAGGATGGGCTCATTGGCGTAAGGGGAAAGCTCTTGCTTCAGATGATCCTTGATTTCCTTTATGGTTTTTCCGGCGGCCTGTACTTCGCCCACCAGCGGGAAGGAGATCCGGCCGTCCGGCAGGACCGTCACCGTTTTGGTCAGGGCTTCCTCTTTCCAGACCGATATTTCCAGGACGTCCCCGCAGCTGACAACGTAGGCCGGGGATTGCAGTCTTCCTTCCGCTTCGACAGGCTTGGCGCCCTCCGGCTCCCCGGCGAAAAGGGCCGCAGGAAAGGTCAGGATGAATCCCGCGGCTAAAAACATGGATTTCATGAAACCCATCGAACGATAAGCCCTTTCTTCCCTTTTTCGTAATGATTCAACCATTTAAAACGGCTTCTCCTGAAATCCCTCCCGCCCTCCCTTTTCCAGAGGGAGGAGAGCTTTTCGGATTGATTCCGATCAATAAAAGCGAATTCCCCCCTTTGAAAAAAGGGGAGCATGGGGGACTTCAGATTTTGAATTCGCTTTTCAGATGCCTGAATAGATATTTTTTTCGCTTTTCGCTCCGGGGCCTCAGGAAATCTGGGCCAGGATTCTCTGCGCCTCTTCCCGGCCGCTGAAGTCCTCTTTGCCGGACAGGGCTCTCTGGAGAAAATCCTTCGCCCGGTCCTTGTTCCCCGCCTTGTAGTGGGCCATGCCCAGGTGGTAATTGATTGCGGGGTTGGCGGGCTGCTTGGCCTGGGCGCGCCCGATCCACTCCAGGGCCCGGTCCGCGTCCCCCTTCCGGAAATAGATCCAGCCCAGGGTGTCCAGGACCGTGGGCTCCTCCGGGCGCAGGCTCTGGGCCTTCTGAGCCATGGCCAGGGCCTTTTCAAAATCCGCTCCCGTGAGCGCCTGCTCGCCGAGGAGGTAGGCCAGGTTGTTGGCCGCCAGCCAGAGGTCGGGCTTTTTTTCCATCAGCTTTGCATACATCCCGGCGGCCTTGGGGTAATCCTTCTTGTAGTAGTAGATCACTCCGAGGGAGAGATAGGCGGTCAAATTCTCCGGGTTGGCCTTGAGGGCGCTCTCCAGCTTCCCCACCGCCTCCTCCGTTTTGCCCTGGGCCATCAGGACCCGGGCCAGGTTGTTGTGGGGAGTCTCCCATAAGGGCTGCATCTGGATCGCCTTCTGGAAAGCCTCTTCCGCGCGGGGGTATTCCTTTTTCAGGGTAAACACATGACCCATGAGATTGCGGGCAAAGGCGTCCCTAGGTTCTTTGGCCAGCCGCTCCTCGCAGACCGCCAGGGCAGACTTGTAGTCCTTCTGCACGGCATAGGCGTGGACCAGCAAGGCGGTCCATTCATCCGATTGGGGGTTTATCCGCAGGGCCGCGCGCAATTCAGGGATGGCCTCCTCCCATTTCCCCCGGGCGATGGATAGCTTTGCCATTTTGTCGTACCCTAGGGGATGCCCGGGGGCTTTGCGCTTGATCTCCCCGTACTCCGCCTTGGCCCGCTGCCAATCCCCGGAGGCCATAAGGACATCTCCCAGGTCCGCCAGGACGGCGAGGTTTTCGGGGTGTTCGGCCTTGAGCTTCCGCAGGGTCTCCTCGGCCTTTTTCATGTCTCTCTGGGCCGCATACAGGCGGCCGGCAGCCCGCCGGACGTCCACCGACTCCGGGTTGGCCTTCAGGGCCTTCTGCAGGGTGTCGGAGGCCAGTTTCATTTCCCCGTTCATGGCGTGGGCTTCGGCGAGGTTGAGGTAGGCCTGGATGAAGCCGGGGTTCTCGTTGACCACCGTGCGGAATTCGCCCACCGCCTGCGAGGCCTCCGCGCGCAGCAGGTGGATCATCCCTTTCTGGAACCGGGCGTCCAGGTTTTTTGGGCTTTCCTTGATGACCTCGTCAATGTACTTTTCGGACTCCGCTATCTCCTGCCGGGCCAGGTGGATATTCGCCAGGGCGTTCTTGGCGCGGATAATGCCCGGGTTGGCGGGGTCCCTGGAAAGAGTGAGGCACTCCTTGAGCACGGCCATGGCCTGGTCGGGGCGGCCGGTGTTGAAGTACAGGTCGCTAAGGGCCAGGCGCAGGTTGAAGCTCTCTTTGTTTTCCGAAATTCCCCGGTTCAATTCCTGCTCGGCAGCTTCCGGCTTGCCCCGCTGAAGGTAAAACCCGGCCATCAGGGCCCAGCGGTCCTCTCCCTTCATTTCCGCGGCTACAGTCTTTAAGACCTCCTTCGCCCGTTCGGCTTTCCCCGCTTCCCAGTAGAGACCGGCCAGCGCCAGGCGGTGGCGCGCCTGGTCGGGCTCCAGGCCTATGACGGCCTGGAGGACCGAGGCCGCTTCATCAAACCTCTTATTATCGGTGTAGAGCCCGGCCAGCTTAAGGTGGAGGACCACCGACTTGGGGTTGGCCTCGATCCCCTCCTTCAGCCCGTCTTCGGCTTTCTTGGGGGAGTTTTTAGTCAGATACGCAGCGGCGATCATGGAAAAGAGTTCGGGATTCTTAGCCCCCTGGCTTCTCATGGCCTCCAGGTGGGAAATGGCCCGGTCGGTCTCTTTTTTGGCCAGGAGAACCGCCCCCTTGAGAAGGAGCCCGTCCTCGCTTTTCGGTTCTCCCTTCAAAACCAGCTCCGCCTTTTCCATGGCCTTGTCGGTCTCCCGCGCAGCCAGAAAGATTAGCCCGAGCTGGTGCTGAGCCTTTAGGTGGTTGGGAGCCAGTTCCACGGCCTTGGAGAGATGCCCGAAGCCCGCTTTCCAGTTGCGGTCGCGTACGTCCATCATCCCCAGCATGTAATAGGCCTCGGCGAACTTGGGGTCGATCTGGAGGGCGTTCTTGAACTCCAGGCGGGCGTTCAAGTAATCGCCCTTTTCGTAGAGCGCCTTGCCCTGGTTGAAGAACTTCATCTTCTTCTCTTCCGGGCCGCTGCAGGCTGCTGCGAGAAGGACCAGGAGCAAAAGCAAAGAAAATATCGCAAGAAAGCGATTCGACTTCATGGCACCGAAACCTCCTTAAACGGGACACACGAATATCCTCACGCAAAGGCGCAAGGAACGTAAAAACCCAAAAAACCTTAACCACAGAGGGCACAGATAAAACGGAGCTCTAAAATAGGAAACCCACTTCCAAGCACCAAATA
>JACAEW010000149.1 GCA_013388675.1 Syntrophaceae bacterium
CCCCAAGCCCGTTCCTTTCCCGGTTGCCGAACTCTCCCGCGGTCCCTGCCGGAATTTTTCGAAGATGGTGGCCAGGTCTTCCCGGGGGATACCCGGCCCGGTATCGCTGACCGCAACCCTCATCTTTCCGTTTTCCCGGTGGGCGGAGATTCTGACTTCTCCCCCCTCGAAAGAAAACTTCACCGCGTTTCCCAAAAGATTCCGCAGGACCTGGAGAATTTTTTCCCGGTCCATTTTCACCGGCGGCAGAGCTTCGTGGTTTTCCACCTGGAGCCGAACCTTCTTGGCCATGGCCAGCGGCTCGATCTCCCCGGTCACCTTCTGAATTAAAGGACGAATATCCGCCCGGGCAAAATGGAACGCCATTTTCCCCGCTTCCATCTTGGATAAATCGAGGGAGGCGTTGACCAGCTCGATCAACCGGTTGCTCTCCCCGGAGATGATCTTCAGGAGTTTTCTCTGTTTTTCGGTTATCTCCCCGCCGACCCCCTCCAGCAACAGGCTGGTTCCCTCCTTGATGGAGGTCAAGGGGGTGCGCAGCTCATGGGATATGGTGGAAAAGAAATCGGACTTCATTTGGTCCAGGGTCTTCAACTGTTCGAACATGGACCCAAAGGCCACGCCCAATTCCTTGATTTCCGGCGGGGCCGAGCGGGGCAAATGACCGTCGAAGGTCCCCCGGGCAATGTCTCGGGTCTTGCCGATCAGCAGGGAAATGGGATGGGTAATACTCACGGTAATGAAAAAAGACAGGACCACCACCGCCAGGAGAGCGATGCCGGTGATTCCCATGGTCAACTGTCGGGCATGGATTCTGGCTTCCTCCAGCTTTTTTATTTTTCCCAGGGTATTCTGTTGCGAATGGACCGCCAGGGTCTGGAGATGTTCGAGCAGCCGATCGGCCATTTTCTCCTTTTCCAGGACGAAACCGGAAAGGGGATAAGGCTGATTGGCCCTCACCTGCGCCGCTTCTTCGGCCACCAGGGCCTGGTAGGCCTGATGGCGGACCTTTACGGTGCCTAAAAGCTCTTTTTGCAGGGGGGTATCGGCAAACCGCATGACCTCTTCCAGGTATTTCTGAAAATCATCCCGGGCCAGAAGAAACTGTTCGTAAAGCGCCTCATCCCGGACGACCATGAATTTTTTCTCGAAACGCATTTGGGACAGCAGGGAATCGGTGAGTTTCTTTCCCCCATCTTCCATCCGATGGTCCACTTCCAGAATCGAATGGGTGATGGTTTCAAACTGGGCGAGCTGGTAAATCATATAAACGCTCACCGCAAATATGAGCAGGAAGACCACGAGGTAACCGTAGATTAACCGGGAGAATATCGTTAATCTCATCCCTGGAAATTCCGTGCCCCAAACCGCAGGTTGACTTTCATCGGAGGGAACCCCTGCGGGACTTGACCGGGAGTTCGATGAAAGAATGAAGGGCGGGAAATTCACGCAGGAGTGAAGAATCGGAGGTCAGCCCGCCAATCCACCTTTGAACTCCCCCAAGGGGACCCGCAAAACCACTTTCGCCCATCTTCCTAACGCCAAAACCGGGAGTAGGTTTTCCTTGATTCGCCAAAAGATTCTGGGGCAGCTCATCGCCTAATCACCGCCGTAAGAAATAGAATTGAATACTTTACCAATAAAGTCAAGGTGATTTTCCTTTCCAGCGTTATCGAGCCTAGCGTTTCGCGAATCCCCCGCCCCCGGTGGCGGCCTCGCCGCAAGGCAACCAGTTCCGAAGGAGTTTCGGCCCGGCCTTATGGGGGCGGACGAGGGGTTGGGCTTTCCCGATCCCCCTCTTCGTGCTAGGATGGGCTTTGAATATCGGTTCCGAGGAGGGCAATATGACGGAGATGAAGGAATTTGAAGGCCTTCAAAAATTCATGAAGCGGATTGAAGAAGGGGCTTTTCTCGTGGTCAAGGGAAAGGAGAAGACGAACGTGATGACCATCGGCTGGGCGCTGATCGGCGTTGTTTGGCGGCGGCCGGTTATGATGGTAGCGGTGAGGACGTCCCGTTTTACCCATCAATTGATCGAAAAGGCGGACAGTTTCACCGTCACCCTTCCCTCGGGGGATCGGAAAAAAGAAATCAACCTCTGCGGCTCTAAGTCGGGCCGGGACCTGGACAAATTCAAGGAATGCGGATTCTCCGCCGCAAAATCCAGAAAAGTGGCGACTCCCGTCCTGGAAATCCCCGGGTCCCACTTCGAGTGCCGGATGATCCACAAAGCCCCCATCAACCCCCAATTCCTCGCTCCGGACCTGGAGAATCTCTATCCGGCCAAGGATTACCATACCCTTTACTTTGGGGAGATCCTGGCCTCCTACCAGACCTAAGCGCTGGGCCGACTTCTCGATTCTTTTAGCCGGTTGCTCGTTTCCGTCACCCTGTTCCCGGGTTCCCCATTCCCTAGAGCGAGCAACCCAGTTCCCATCAACCTCGCTCCGTTGCATGAGATCGGTGAAATGAAGAGCCGGATGGCTTCCCGTCAAGAATTGGAAACCCGCATTCTCCATGGCCTGGCCTGCGAATGGGAAAGGGCCGTCTGGATTCTGGACCCGGGCCTTCGAAAGAAGATGCGTCCTCCCTTTTTCTCCCTGCGGGACCTCAATGGCCGGTGGGGAACCTGGTCCAAGGAAAGGCGGGAGATTTCCCTCAGCCGGAATTTGGTCCTGAACTACTCTTGGGCGTCGGTCCGGGAGGTTCTTTCCCACGAAATGGCCCATCAGATGGCGGAAGAAGTCCTGGGGGCCCATCACGAGACCCCTCATGGGCCGATTTTTCAGGAGGCCTGCTACCTCCTCCGGGCCAACCCGAAGGCATCCGAAAACTACAAACCTCTCGACGACCGGGTCTTCCGGGAACCTCCCGGGGAAGAAGATCGAATCCTCATGCGGGTGAAAAAGCTCCTGGCCCTCGCCGAAAGCTCCAACCGGCACGAGGCCGAAGCGGCCATGGCCAAGGCCCATGATTTGATATCCAAGTATAACCTCGACCTCCTCCAATCGGAAAAGGAAAGAGATTACATCAGCCTGCTCGTGGGGAAGCCCGCCCTGCGCCATTTCGTCGAAGATTACGCCCTGGCCAACCTTCTTCAGGATTTTTATTTTGTCCGGGGGCTCTGGGTTCCCGCTTACGTTCTCGAAAAAGCAAGGTTGGGACGGGG
The DNA here is from genome assembly GCA_013388675.1 of Syntrophaceae bacterium. Classification (GTDB taxonomy): domain Bacteria; phylum Desulfobacterota; class SM23-61; order SM23-61; family SM23-61; genus SM23-61. The sequence continues at coordinate 3,170 of JACAEW010000149.1, forward strand.
GCTGGAAATCAGCGGGACCATCCCCAACGTGCGCATCGCCCAGTATGTTCATGATTCCGTGCGGAGGTTTATCGCCGCAAAGTGGAAGGAATATAATTCCGCCGGGGCGATGAATCGCTACCGGCTGTCCGACTTTGCCCAGGGGATTATCGAGGGGTTCCGCTCGAAACTTGCCTTGAAAGAGGGGAATGGGGAGAAGAGCCGGGAGTCCTCCGGCCTCATAAAAAAGGAAGACCCCCTCCTGCAGGAATACCTGGATTATCGCTACCCCCGCACGGCTACGATTAAAACCGGCAGGGGGAAACAGGACGCGGGCGTCCGAAGGGACGGAAGGCGAATCGGAAAAGACTTGGTCATATCCAAAGGCATAATGGAGGGAGCGGGTAACCGGGGCCGCCTGCTTTCCTCTTGAAGTTTCTTTCGTCGGGGGGGG
>JACAEW010000128.1 GCA_013388675.1 Syntrophaceae bacterium
GGCCTATTATTCGGCTTCTTCACGCAGGGCGTGTCCCGGGATATTTTGGGAAATATCTTGAGAAAAGGAATACGGGCTCAGCTCATTCTGCTCATCGCCGCGGTGATGGTTTTTAAAGTGGCCCTAGAGAGTTCGGGTTTGATGAAAACCGTCTCCCAAGCTCTTCCCGGATACGGCATCCCCCTGGCGTTCCTGGTCCTTGCTTTACCCCTCATCATCAGCACGGCAACGGGCATGGAACTAGTGGCGGTGGGCATGGCTTATCCCCTGCTGGTCGGGCTGGTGCCCGAAGGATCCCCTGCCCTGCCGTACATCCTGATCATGATGACCGCCAATGCCGTCGGGCAGACCCACTCTCCGGTACATATCTGCATGGTGGTGGGAAACGAGTACTTTGGGGCCAAACTGGGAAAGGTGATCCGGATGAGCGTCGTCCCCCAGGGTTTCCGCCTGGTCGCCACTTTCTTTTTCGCCTGGCTCCTGCATTTATATCTGCCCCGGTAAAAACCCGATCGGGAAGAGCAGGGATGGCCCGGCAGTTCATGGCTTGGTTGTTTGTCTCCAGAGTGAAAACGGAGCCCGTAGCCGGTGGACAATTTGCTCCTGAAAATGAAAACATGTTATATTTCCAAAAATGCGGAAGCTTAACTCAGAAACGAAGAGGATGAAAGGCTTGAAAAATAGTTTACCGAGGAAACCAGTGATAGAAGAATATCAGGTAGGCATCGATATCGGCGGAACGTTCACGGACGTGGTCATTCTGGAGCCGGCCTCCGGCCGGGTCTCCTTGGGGAAGAAATTAACCTCCACGGATAATCCGGCCCGCGCGGTCATCGAAGTCATCCGGGAAATGCTGGAGCGGGATAAGATTGCCGCCCGCCAGGTGGTCAAGGCCATTCACGGAACGACCTTGGTCACCAACCTGATCATCGAACGGAAGGGAGCCCTCACCGGGGTCCTCACCACCCGCGGTTTCCGGGACGCTCTCGAAATCGCCCGGGAGATGCGCTACGACATCTATGACATCTTTCTCGAATTGCCCAAGCCCCTGGTCCCCCGGAGAAGGCGTCTGGAAGTTGCCGAAAGACTGGACAATCGGGGAGAGGTCGTCATCCCCCTCACTCTTGAAGAAGCAGAACGGGCGGCAAGAGCGCTTCTGGCTCTCGGGGTGGAATCGGCGGCCATCTCCCTTTTGCACTCCTTCCGAAACCCAATTCATGAGCGGATGCTCCGGGACGCGATTCTGGCCCAGCGCCCCGGATTTCCCGTGTCCCTTTCCTCCGAGGTAGCTCCCGAAGTGCGCGAGTACGAACGCGCCTCCACCACCGTCGCAAATGCTTATGCCATGCCGGCGGTGCGCCGGTACATGGAAATCCTGGAAAAGGGACTTGCCGACCTCGGCATCGGGGGGAGGCTTTACATCATCCTTTCCAATGGGGGAATCACATCCCCGCAGACTGCCAGCCAATATCCTATCCGTCTGGTCGAATCCGGACCCGCGGGAGGCGCCCTGGCTGCCTCCTGGGTCGGGAAGCAAACCGGGCAGGACAGCGTCATCTCTTTCGACATGGGGGGGACCACCGCCAAGACTTGTATCATCCAGAAGGGCAATCCGCTGCGGATCAACGAATTCGAGGTGGGCCGGGTCTATCGTTTCAAGAAAGGAAGCGGATTGCCGGTCAAAATCCCGGTCATCGAAATGATCGAGATCGGCGCAGGGGGCGGGAGCATCGCCTCGATTGGGCCCCTGGGCCTCCTGAAAGTAGGCCCGGAAAGCGCCGGGGCCGACCCCGGCCCGGCATGCTACCGCCTCGGGGGCAAGGAGCCGACGGTGACCGATGCCGACCTCATCCTGGGTTACTTGAACCCGGATTTTTTCCTTGGCGGCGAAATGAAACTCGACATGAAACTTGCCCAAGCCGCATTGCAGGAAAAGATCGCCGGGCCGCTCAATTTGTCCCTGGAACGGGCCGCCTGGGGAGTGCACGAGGTGGTCAACGAAAATATGGCCAACGCCTCGCGCATTCACGCGGTTGAAAAAGGAATCGATCCTCGGCGGTTCTCCCTGGTGGCCTTCGGCGGGGCCGGCCCCGTCCACGCCTACCAGGTAGCCGAGAAGCTGAGGCTGGAAACGATTATCGTGCCGCCCGGGGCCGGGGTTTGCTCCGCGTTCGGGTTTCTCCTGGCGCCCATGTCTTTCGACTTAAGCCGAAGTTACATTGCCCGGCTGGAAGAACTCCAGTGGGAACGGTTGAACTCCATCTTTGCCGAGCTGGAAGCGAAGGGAAGGGAGCTTCTCCAGGATGCAGGGGTTCCTTTACCGGACATGCAGTTTATTCGCTCGGCGGACATGCGTTATGCGGGACAGGGTTTTGAAATCACGGTAGCGCTTCCGGGTGGCGAATACGGCCCGGGGCATTTGGATGAATTCCGAAAGGCTTTCGAAAAAGAGTACCAGGACATATACCAGCGATTGTGCCCGGAAATCCCCATCGAGGGAGTGAACTGGCGGCTTGAGGCGACAGGTCCTCGTCCCCGGATCGGCTCGGGGTCATGGTGGTCCAAAGGGGCAACCCCGGCCGAAGCCCTCAAGGGAAAGAGACGGGCCTATCTTCCCGGCTCGGAACGTTACGTCGAGGTTCCGGTCTATGATCGATACCGCCTGCCCGTGGGAGTCAAAATCGAAGGCCCGGCCATTGTGGAAGAGAGGGAGAGCACTTTGGTGATGAGCGGACCGGGGACGGCCTGGGTGGATCCTTCTGGCAGTCTTATGGTTCGTTTAGTCAGACCTTGATAGCTCCTTTTCTTTAGAAGGGCGCCTGCAGAAATTCCCCCGTTCCCCCCTTTGAAAAAGGGGGGCGGAGGGGGGGATTTAAGACGGCCATTTGAAAAAGGCAAACTCATACAAAAGGGCGAATGGTGGTTTTTCGCCGGCTGCGACTACTGGTATTCGCGCAAAGGTTCAACCAAAAGGAACATAAAATGAAAACGACCCCCTTCGATCCCATCACCCTTGAAGTCCTATGGAACCGTTTGATTTCGATCACCAACGAGCAGGCCGCCGCGCTCATGCGAGCCAGCTTCACCACGGTGGTGCGCGAAGCGGGCGATCTTTCGGCGGGCGTCTTCGATGCCCGGGGAAACATGATCGCCCAGGCGGTGACCGGAACCCCGGGCCATATTAACTGTATGGCCACCTCGGTTCGACATTTTTTGCGCGAATACCCGCTGGCCAGTTTGCAGCCGGGTGATACCCTGGTCACCAACGACCCCTGGCTGGCCTCGGGGCATCATCATGACCTTACCGTGGTGACCCCGGTCTTCCACCGCGGGCGGCCCATCGGCCTTTTCGCCAATACGTGTCATGTCATGGACATCGGCGGGCGCATCTTCGGCGCCGACGCTCCCTCCATCTACGAGGAAGGCCTGGCCATCCCGATCCTGAAGCTGGTGGACCGGGGACGGCTGAACGAGGACCTTATCCGAATCATCCGGGCTAATGTCCGGGTCCCCCAGACAGTCCTGGGAGATATATATGCCATGATTTCCGGAAATGAGGTGGGGGGCAAGAAACTGTTGGAGATGATGGAGGACCACGATCTATCCGACCTGGAGGGACTTTCTGACGCTATCATCGAACGAAGCGAGCACTCCATGCGGGAGGCTATTCGGGCCATTCCCGACGGGACCTACCGCCATCAGATCGACATGGACGGCTTTGACGAGCCGATCGTGGTCAAGCTGGCCATAACCATCGCCGGGGACCGGATGATCGCCGACTACGCTGGGACCTCCCTGCAATCCGGCCGCGGAATCAACGTGGTCTACAGCTACTGTCACGCCTACACCACGTATCCGATCAAATGCTCGGTAAGCCCGGAAGTCCCCAACAACGAGGGAAGCTTCCGGCCTATCACCGTGACCGCCCCGAAGGGCTGCATCCTGAACTGCCAGCGCCCGGCTCCCGTGGGAGGACGGCACATCCTGGGCCACTTTCTCTCGGCGGCGGTCTTCGGCGCGCTCAGCCACGTGATCCCCGACCGGGTGATCGCCGAAGGGTCCCAGGGCCTCTGGAACACCCAATTCGACGGCATCGATGAAAGGGGCGAACCCTTCTGCTACGTCTTTTTCTCCGCCGGAGGAACCGGCGCCCGCCCCACCAAGGACGGCCTCTCGGCCACCGCTTTTCCCAGCGGCATCCAAGGAGTCCCCGTGGAATTGGTGGAAAATGTATCCCCCTTATTCATCGAATGCCGTGAGCTCATCCCGGACAGCGGGGGGCCCGGAAAATTCCGGGGGGGTCTTGGACAGCGAATGGTTCTTCATGTTCGGGGGGGGCATCCAGCCCAGCATTCACCCATGTACGACCGGATTCGCTTCGCCGCCAAGGGATTCGCGGGGGGACTCGACGGGGCCAAAGGCCGAATCTACCTGGATGACGGGACCATTCCCCACGCCAAAACCAAGTACATCCTCAAGCCCGGCCAGCGGGTAACCCTGGAGCTCCCCGGGGGTGGGGGGTTTTACCCGCCCGAAGAACGCGACCCTGACATGGTCCGCGAAGATGTCACCGACGGGCTCGTGAGTCTAGCCCGGGCCAGGGAGGTTTATGGGGTCGCGCTGGACCCGGTTACCCTGGAGATCGATTCGAAATCGACCGAAAAACTGAGATCCTCGACTTAAGTTTATTGCTGAAATACCATTTCCTCCCAAGGCGCACCCAGCGATTCTCCCACCTCCCTTTGCATCTTCATCAACGGGAGGCGGACCGGACAGCGCTCCATGTGCCCCGGGTGCCGCCAGATTTATACTCCCCCTGCATGGCGCTGCCGCGAACCCGGCCGGAATATTCCGCCCCGCCCGCGGTAAAGGCGATTCGATCCCCGGTCAGGCGTCCGCTTTCGATCGGAATCGTCTTGCCGTCGGCGATGACGTTGAAGGCGATCATCTGAAAGCTCTGGGTGAGCGTAAGTTGGCCGCCACCCGAAAGGCTCCATTCGCCGTCCACTTGTGCGGGCACGATCCAGAGCAGGGCCGTGCAATAAAGCGAGCAGTACCCTCCCACCTCTTCGGCCTGGTCGGCCGTCCATTCCCCCATCCCAAAGGTGTTGGACACGATGCGGGTTCCCGGCTTGAGCTTGAGAAGCTGCGGCCGGAGCTTAAGGTTGAGGTCCAGCAATAAGAACATGGTGATAACGGTAGCTTGGGAGAAATCGCTCTCGAAGATATCGGCTTTGACGAACCGCGTTTTGTCGGCTACTCCCTCCGCGATCGCGTTGCGGTTCGCGAGTTCGACCAAGCCGGGATTATACTCAATGCCCAGCGCCCGCGCGCCGCGTTTGGCGGCGGCAATCACCAGGCGGCCGTCGCCGGAGCCAAGATCGATAACGAAATCCTTTGCCGTGACCTGGGCCAAATCCAGCATCTTGTCCGCCACGGCGTTCCGGGTCGGAATCCAGACCACATCTTTCCCATCCTGGCCTTCCTTCGGCACATATTCCTTGGGCTTTGCTTTTGTCGCGGCAATCCCAACGGTCGCAGCAAGCAGGACCATTCCCAGGAACAGCGCCCCCCGACACAAACCCCGGCACTTCATATCCATCCTCCTTCAAGGGAAAGGGCAACGTCCGCGCTTCACCAAGTCCGCCGCGACAGCGGTCGAAGCCGCCACTCCTGCGTGGCCCAGACCGCGAAGGTATGCCCAGTTCACGAGGAGGTAGAGCCCCGTCACGATGAGGATGCTCCACACAAGCCCCCGAACCATGTTTCGGCCGGGCGACACCACCTCGGCGGAGAGGTACGCGGCCTCGTTCCAGCCGCCGTAGGTCAGGAGCACAAAGACCATGCACAGCCCGAATGCCGAGGACCTGCTCTGGGGGGAGGGGAAGACATTGCCAGGAGGTCCGTCGGGGTACGTTACCGTCAGCCCCGTGCCGACCACCACCAGGAGTCCCAGGACCACACCGCTGGCCAAAATATTCTGCATAGCGCTGCCCGGACGAATCCCCGCCGCATTCAGCCCGGTAAGCAGGACGATCACCAAAGCTGTATAGAAGGACGGGGAGAAAGGGCTGATCTCCGCCAGCCGCCCCGCATAGTCGCCAACGATGAAGGCCAAGAGGGCGATGGAGCCTTTCTGGATGACGGCGAGCCGTGCCCAGGCGAAAAGAAACGCGCCCTCGCTGCCCGCGTTACTGGCCACCAGCGAAGGGGTGCGAAAGATGCTGTCTCCGAGGACCGTGCCCAGGATGAGGCCTATGACATCAGTGACGCGGAGAACCGGCCGCGGGCCTGCGGCGGGGATGGACATCGACAGGGGGGGCGAAACCAATAAACCCAAAGAGCTCCCCTCGCGCCTCTCTTTTCAACCGCCGCACTTAAGAGAGCGGCAAGGATCGAATAATCGATCCATTCGGAAATATTGCAGGAGAGAGATGAACTCCGGCGTGTGGATGGGATCGTTCCTCATCCCGTAAAGGTGGGAACTGCAGGAGCAGTCGGAACATCCAAAACCTTGGATTTCCCAGTGGGATATTTTCTTCAGCGCATCGGCCAGCTCACATTCCAGGGGATCGCTGGCCCGGATCGGCAGAGCGAGGTGAACTTCGGCATGGGCGCGCAGGTAGTCGATGTGCCAGAAGAGTTTTTTCCTCTCTCGCTTGTGCCTCTGTAAACGTTGGGTCAAGTTCTTCCGGGCTGATCCGGCGTAAAGATAAAATCCCGCCTCGAACTCTTTTCTGCCGAATTTCCCGATATTGATTTTTTTCCCGGCGGGAAGCCTGAGGATGAGGATGTAACTTCCCCGGTCTTCCACTTCCTTTTCAAGAATCTCCCAGGGAATCTCCAGCAGTCTGACTTTCGAAGTGAAGGAGAGATCCGGGTTCAGTTCCAACCCCACGGGTAAAAAGTTCACTCTGTCCCTCACCGCCAGCAGAGTTTGGGAAAATTCCGGGTCGGTATGGTAATCGGGCATGAAAAAATTGGCTTTGGGCCAGCAGATGAGGAAGACCACGGCCCCGGATTTTCCGTGGTCCCTCATCTCGGCCAGTTCTTCCACATGCTTCTTTCCCCGGGCCGTGACTGCATCCGGGAACATGGCTGCATTTTTGCCAAATAGGGTACAAGATTTGACCTCCAGGTAGACCTCTTCTTCTCCCCTCTTCAGGAGAAAATCAAAGCGGCTGTTTCCATGCTGGATTTCCCGTTTGATAATCTCTGCCCCCTCCAGACCGGGAATCATTTCGTTCCGGAGGAGATGTTCTACCAGGTCATTCGTCCGGTGGGTGTGGGCCATGACCGGCCGCCCTTCCCGTTCGATGGCGACGACCGTGTAAGCCAATTTTCTCTCCGGCTGGGAGGATTTTTCGAGGTAAAGGACAGCCCCCGGCAGCAAAAGCTCCCAGAGGCGTCCCGGATTGGGAAGGAAAGCTTTGGTGGTTTTTCCATTGAGTTGACAGATAACAACAAACCGGTTGGGTCTCTTCAGAAAGACGGCCTTTTCGGTAGGTCCGAAAAAATTCAACACTCCCCTCTTGAATTCCATAAGGGCGCGCGCCGCGCGCCCCTACCATTCGTAATTCAGCCTTTTCCCTATTCCCATTTTGCCAAGCCATGACGAAAAGCGCAGGATAAGGGAGGTATTTCAATCCGCAATCCGCATTCCGAAATCCGCAATCTCTTTCCCCTGCCTCAAGGCTACCAGTTAACTGTTCCCTGGTTGATTGCCGACTGAAAGACCCTGGGGTCCCTCTGGGCCAGTTCGATGACGACTCCGTTGGGGTCCCGCATAAAACATAGGCGGATTCCCGCTGTGGGCTCAAAGGGCTCGCCGAGGAATTCGGCTCCCTTGGCTTTTAGGTCCTGGTAGGTTGCCTCGAAATGGTCGGTCTTGATCCCGATGTGATGGACCCCGTAATGCTCCCTGGAGTCAACGGGTTCATTGGCCGGTCCGAAGCCCATGAGTTCCAGCATGGAGTCGCCGATGAGGAGAAAAGCGATTTTCTTCCCCCCGGCAAGGTTCCGCCGCAGAATCACCTGCGCACCAAACATCCGCTGGTAATAATCAATGGAAGCCTCCAAATCCCGGACCCGAATTGTCACGTGTTCGATCGAAAAGGCCATAATTCACACCTCCTTTTTATTTACCACCCCCACCCTGCCCTCCCCCGGCAAGGGGGAGGGTTCTGTTTAGGATGGGCGCGCGCCGCGCGCCCCTACAATCTACCCGATCTTGCCTTTGCACTTTCCTCGATCTTCCCGATATCCGCAAGGGCGACCCGACGGGTCGCCCCTACAAGCCTTGAAATTCACTTCTCTGAATTCCTCACTCTGCAACCTGTCCTAATCCTTTAACCAGTACCCGGCAACGATGTCCCAAAAACGTTTTTTTCACTCCGCAATCCACATTCCGCACCTTCTTTGCTTTTTGTATTTCAATCCCAAATCCGCATTCCGAAATCCGCATTTCCGTTTCTTCCTGTATTTCATTCCGCAATCCGCATTCCGCATTCCGCAATTCTATTACCCTCCCGCAGCCGGCGGATAAATGAAAA
>JACAEW010000073.1 GCA_013388675.1 Syntrophaceae bacterium
GCATTGACAGCCATTTATCGCCCGCCTCTATTTGAACTTTTTTTTTAATTTCTCCACTCATGGAACCATCCAGGGAGAGGCAGAATTGTTTGGGATGAGCGAATGTTTCAGCCCAACAGGAAAATGGGGAAAAACCAGGGAAAAGTTCCGGGAGGGATTTCCTATGATCCGTCAGTTCCATCATACCGCTATCAGCGTGAGCGATTTAGACCGCACCATTCATTTCTACAGGGATCTTTTGGGCATGAAGCTCGAATGGCGGATCGATCACCGCCGCAGCCCCGCGTTGGAGAAGGTCGTGGGGCTGGAGAACGTGGACGTTTCGTATGCCATGCTCAGCGGCTGGGGGGCGAAGATCGAGGTGTTTGAATACCATTCCCCGGCGGGGCGGCCGTATCCGGAAAACCGCCCCGTCTGCGACCACGGGATCACCCACATGGCTTTCCAGGTGGAAAACATCGACGAACTGTACCAAAGGCTGAAAAGCCAGGGCGCCCGCTTCAATTCCCCTCCCCAGATCGTGCGGGACGGGGTCAAGGCGGCCTATTTCCACGACCCCGACGGGATCACCCTGGAAATGGTTGAGTACTCCTAAAAGAAGGGCGTCATCGGATGAGCAGCCTGGGCAGGTAGAGGATGATTTCGGGAAAGATTATGCAAACGACCAGACCCAGGGCCTGAAGGCCCACGAAGGGGATGATGGACCGGTAAATATCGGTCATTTCCACCCCTTTGGGAACGACCGCCTGCATGTAAAAGAGGTTGAACCCAAAAGGTGGCGTCAGAAATCCCATCTCCATATTGATGACAAAAAGAACACCGAACCACACAGGGTCAAACCCCAAAGAAGTGGCGATGGGAAAGAAGATGGGGGCGGTAATCATGATGATGCCGTTGGGGTCCAGAAAACACCCCATGATGATCCATAGGGTTTGCATCCCGATCATGACCCCCCAGCGACCGCCCGGCATGTAGGATAGAAGCTGCCGGGCGAAGTCGTGGGCGCCGATGGCAGTGTAAAGTGCCGTGAAAACCGACGCGCCGAAGATGATCCACATGACCATGCAGCTGAGACGAAGGGTGATCTGTAGGGCATCCCGGAGGGTGGGCCAGTTGAAAGCGCGGTATACGACCGCGCAGATGATGCTCCCCACGGCCCCCAGGGCAGCGGCCTCACTGGGGGTCGCGGCCCCGGCAAATATGCTTCCCAGGATGGCGCTGATGAGGGTGATAGGCAATATCACGGCCCTCAGGGCTAAAAATTTCTCCCTCCAGGTGGCCCGGTCTTCAGGCGGGAGGGCCGGGCCCAATTCCGGTCTGATTAAGCAGACGATGAAAATGTAGATGATGAAAAAAAGGGCCAGCATGAACCCCGGAAGGATGCCGCCGGCGTATAGGGCCCCAATAGAGGTATTGGTATAGAGGCCGAGGATGATCATGAGGACGCTGGGCGGGATTAGGACTCCGAGCGCTCCCCCCGCAGATATGCAGCCGATGGCGATCTTTTTGTCGTACCCGTAGCGAAGCATGGAAGGCAGAGCCACTAGGCCCATGGAAACCGTAGCCGCTCCGGTGATCCCTACCATGGCCGCAAAAATAGCGCAAATGGTAACCGTCCCGATCACCAGCCCCCCCCGCACCGGGCCCATCCATTTAAACATCATGGAGTAGAGGTCTCTGGCGATGCCGGATCGTTCCAGCATGCACCCCATGAAGATAAACATGGGGATGGCCAGAAGGACAAAGCTATTGGCGTTGGTGAAAGTCCGGTTGGCCACCATGTGGAGCGCCTGGGGGCCCCACAAGAAATACGTGGCAACGACGGCAATTCCACCCAGCCCGAAAACAACCGGCAGGCCCATGGCCAAGACGACCAGGAATAGACCGAAGACCAGGAGGGTCAGGAATTCAATACTCATTTGTCCCGCTCCCTTCCCGTAACGGCCGTGTGGAGGTCGCGGATGAATTTCGCCCCTCCCTGGATGAGCAGCAGAAAAGCTCCGACGGGCAGGGTCATCAATACGGGGTAAAGCGGAGGATTCCAATCGGTTCCGCTGTGGCGGTTGCGCATCAATCCATCCACGGCGAACTTCAACCCCTCGTAAAAGAGAACCCAGGCATAAAGAAAAAAGATGATCGCCGTGATCGAATCCAGAATGGCCCGGGCCCGGGGTGCCTGGCGGTTGTACAGTACGTTGATGTTCACATGGTTTCCATAGAGAAGCGTATAACCGCCCCCCAGAAGAATGTAAGAGGCAAAAATATAGGTCACCAGTTCGGTCCCCCACTCCGTGGGGGAAAACATGACGTACCGCATAAAAACTTCAAATGACATCAGGCAGATGAGGGGGATCATCCAGAGGCTTACGATTCTCCCCATCCGCTCATTGATCCAATCTACGGCATCGAGCAGGGACGTCAACATGAGGGGGTTCACCTCGAATGAAAAGGGGGGCGAATGAATCCACCCCCCCAGGGATCAGGTTCACACGCGGGTCAACCGCGGTCTCATATCGATGACCTTCATCGTGTCCCGGATGATCTTGAGGCACCGGTTAGTATAATCGTCCTTCCCGGCCATCTTGTCGACAAGCTGCCAGGTCAAGGTCTTTAGTTTGTCAACGTCTTCCTTTGGAAGATTGTAAATCGTCACGCCGGCCTTTTTCATGGTGTCCAGAGCCAGGCAGCTCAGGTACGTGGAGTAGGCAGCTCTTTCAACGGCGAAGACGCGGGTGGCCAAGAGGAAGCATTCCTGGAGGTCCTTGGGTAGCGACTTCCACGCGTCCATGTTGATAAACATGTCTTCCATGTCATACGAAATAATGGAAGGAAGGGTGTAGTGCTTCCCCACCTCATGGAGTTTGGTGGCTATGTTTCCGTAGGGGGAACCCCAGTTGGCTCCATCAATAACCCCCGTGGCGATGCCCGTGTAGAGTTCTTCACCCGGGAGCCGGGCGATTCCCGCTCCAAAGGCTTTCCAGAGTTCTCCACCAATCCCCATACTACGCAGTTTAAGTCCTTTCATATCCTTCAAGGTTCGAATGGGTTTGCGGCTGATTGTTGAACCCCATTCATCGGAATAGATGGGGGCCATAAAAAAGACATTCTTGGTGGCAAAGGCCTCGCGGGTCAGGTTGGTGAGCCCGGCTTCCCACCAGAGGTACTCGTAATGGTCCACCACATCGAAGGCAAAAGGAATTCCCCATGACCATTCCGTAAAGGGAAACATACCCTTCCAGTAAATCTGGGCCCCGTATCCCATTTCCACCACCCTGCGGCCTACCCCGTCGAGCAATTCGAAGGTCGGGATCAGCGCCGCGGGGGGATAGAGGGTGATCTCGATCCGGCCGCCGGACATTTCCTTTACCCGTTTGGCGTAACGGGGAAGCATCTCCTCCCATTCCTTCCAGCCCGGTCCGAGGAACGACTGCAGGCGGAATTTGAATTCCGCCGGTTTTTGGGCATGGGAAGTTTCCGGAATGGCCGCCAGGCCGGCTGTCGCCGCCCCGGCCACTCCCACCTTGAGGAGATCTCTCCTGCTGATGTCCATTCCCGCATCCATCCAATCATGCTTCTTGAAAGTCTTTTTCATGCCCGATTCCTCCTTCTCTGGATTTCTCAGTGGCAAGCACCGGACCGAAAATAAACCCGGGACGCCGTACTCTCAACCCGATGCAAACCCTGAAGATTCAAGCGCATTCATCATCCATATACTTCAAGGTTGAATTTGTGTCAATGCCCAAGGGTGCTTGTCCGCCCGCTCAGCGGTGGTGCAGGAGCGGCGCTGCTTTGAAACTGAGACCCTTCTCAGTTAGCGCGCGGGCGGTGAGGTTCACCGAGTCATGCTTGTCCAGATAATTCCGCAGGAGAGCAGGCATCTCCCCCGAGGCTTCAATCTCTTTTTTCTCCCGGAAATAGTCGAAGATGTCCGAAGGATGCTCCCTGCCCTTTTCGGTTTCGATTTCGCTTCCTTCGTGCTTGGCGGCGATGTTCGCCACATGATCGGCGAGCTGCACCAGCTCTTCCCTCCGGTTGTAGGGCTGGCGGACGATGCTCTTGTAGGTCTCGGTGATATGGTGCTCAATGCGGACGATATCTTCGAAGCCCAGCTTCTTCCGCACTTCGGCGATGATTTCGATGGTCCGGTTGTTGACCGAGTTGCTCAGGTTGAAGCCGATGAGCGGGCAGGAACCGTCTTTGGCGGAGAAAAGCTTGGCCGCCAGAAGCGTCCACAGGGCGGCGTAGGGATTGTCATTGCCCATAAAAACCGAGATCTTGAACTCGTTCTGGATCCCCAGCTTGCGGAGCAGGTACCCCAGGAAAACGGTTCCCGGATTGATGTTCAAGACCTGGCGGATACCGTAATTCGTGTAGTAATAAAGGAATTCATCCACCCATTTTAGTGGATAATCGTTGGGCTGGCCGATCCCGCCGAAGTACCCGGTGATGGTCTCGGGTCCGCCCAGATGGACGTTGGAACCATCGGTTCCCTTTGTGTCGAGCGTCTCCACAAAGCTGGCCCCCATGACCTGCATGGCCGCGGAAAAGGCCAGGATGTCGCCGTGATCGGCCTCCTGTTCCTTCATCTTGCGCACCCGGATGAACCGGCCGGGCATAAGTTCCCTTCGGGCGATGGCCTGTTTGGCCTCTTCGATCACCCAGGGAAAATATTGGGCGGCGCTGATTTCCAGGGTCACCGCGAAGCGATCCTTGAATTTCATCTTGGAGGCTTGATCCCCCAGAACGGATTTCCGGTACTCGGCGACGCTGATGAAAGCCCGGGCGTCCCTCTGGGCCAAGAGCCATTTCACCTCGTCCAGATAAGGAGATTTTTCCTTTTCCAGCCGGGCCAGGAGATTTTCCAGCTTCCCCGCCTCGGCCGCCTTGGCGTTGATTTCTTCCGGCGTCCCGTACTTGGCCACGACGGCCAGGAACTCCTGGATCACACGGCTTTTGGGGTCGAGCAGCAGTTCATTTACCGCCTCCAACTGTTTTGCCGAAATCCGCAACCTAGCGCGAAGGTCCTCTTTCTTAGTCATTCTTTTTTCCTCCCAATCAAAATGTTTTCTTCTCGAACGGTGAATGGATGGCTAATCCATGATCGGAAATCGGTCGAGGATTGTCAAGCCGGAAAAGGGATTTTATGAAAAGGGATTGCAAGAAAGCGGGGAAAATTGGATGGGCAAACGAAGCCCCGGGAAATTTCTTCCTGGGGAAGCTCTTCCCATTTCTTCTTTTGGCAAAAAATAAAGGGAAAAAACAAACCTCCCTTCTTCATGAAGGGGCCGGTGATCCCGATCATCATCTGGGGGCTTCGGGGATGTTTAAAGCGAATGGAAAGGGTCCCCCCAAAAGGGTTGATTCATCGAACCATCTCCTTCTGAGGGAGGATGGTTTCATGCCGATTCTTCCTCCGGCCCCAGTATTTTCTCCAGGACGCCTTTTTGGGGTTGGGGGGCATCTTCGGGGAGGTAAAGCATGACTCCCCCCTTCACCGGGCGGGTGACGATCTTGCCTTCCCCGGCCATCTTCTGGGTCAATTCGATCGGATTCTTGCCGAAATGTTCTTTGAAAGCTTGGTTGAACCCGCTGAATACGCTGTGAATTCCCCGGTAGGGGGGCTTCCTCAGCCGTTTGATCGCCCGGTACACGAACTCCTCTTCGCCGATACCGCTCCTGCTTTCTTCGCTCATTTCGTTTCCTCCCTTCGTCTTTTATCGCTCGATCGCCTATCTTCCTGCCTTCAGCACCAGGCGCGCCAGGTCCTCCGGCGCGGTTCCGGTAAGCTGATAATTGGGCTTTTCATAGATGATCCTCGCCCGTTCGCGAATGGGATCCTCTTCCAAAGGAACTCCTTTGAGCAATCCTTCGACTTCTTCCAGGGCGGTGACGGGAGAACACAGGATGTTTCCCGAAAAGAGAAGATCCTCGATGACGTTTCCCCTGACCAGGACGACCGCCCGAATCAGGCCCCCCCGGGGAACCTTCCAGAGGCTTTCTCCCCGTTTGACTCCGGGTCTGATGAGTCCGAATTTTTTCCCTTCCGTTCGGGCCAGCAGGATTTCGGGCGAATGGTTTTCCCGGTTTTCCTGCTCGTATTGCATCTCCTTTTCAGTGAGGCAGCCCAGGACCAGCTTGACCCCGAAAATTCTTTCCCAAGACCGCCGGTAGGCCTCCCTGACTTCATCCAGGGGAATCGCCCTGCCGGTCAACTCCTCGAGCGATACGGCCCTTTCCCCGGGAGTTTTGGCGTCCTTGTCGGCGAACTTTTCCGGAGGAATGTTCAGCGCCGGGTTGATCTTGTCGATGGGCGACGGTTTAACCAGAAGCACGCTGGCCCCGCTCCATACGTCCCCGAAAAAGCTCCCCCCCATCCAGGAAATCTTTCGGCCCCCCACCTCCATATCGTTGAACGGCCGGTACTGGGCCGCGATGCCCCATCGGCCGTTGAATTCCTCGGCCATCCGGGAAATGACCGTTTTGAAAAGTTCCGCCACGGTGGGGGGCATAAACTCCTTTCCCACGATGATATAGGCGATGCAAAAACCCGGGTATCCGACGTTGACATAGTAAGGCTGCAAGCGTCGGGTCACGCCGATGTCATGGGCCCGGCAATAATCCAGGTTGATATCTTTCTCCGGATCGGGGTAAAACCCCAGAGAAATGCCGATTTTCTTCAAGCTGCAGAAAGTGACCGTGTCCGGGACCAGCCCCTCCATCCGGGCCCGCTGGATGGCGGGATTCAAGAAAACCGAGTTCTCATTCAAGTCCACATAGAGGTCGAGCAATCTCCATTCCTTGGCCATTCCGTTCTCCTTTCAGTGGATAAAGTCGAAGAACCCAGCCCAGAGGGCCTGACGCAACGGAAGGGAAAGCCAAGCGCATCGAACCACGGAGCGGTCAGGGAGCGTACCTTTTTCATGGTTTATCGATTCGGGAATCCGCAAAATCTGCGGATCATTTCTTGATCCGGTTTTTTTCGTCAAAGATACTTCCTACCTCTTTCCACTTCCCGGTGGAAAAAATCAGGAATACATCCCCCGCTGCCGTGTCGATGACCCAGGCAGAGGTTGCATCCCGCGAGGCAATCTGAAAGCGCGCAAACTGCTGTTGGGCCATGGGGGCGAAGTTTCCGCCAAAGGCCCGGGTCGGTTCCCGCCACCAGAAAAAGCCGGTGACAAGAAGGACCACGACCAATCCTCCCAAGGTCCAATAAGCCGGTGATTTCCAGGTGATCGACCCTTTCATCCTTTTTCCTCCTCTGAAGGGGGGGTGCAAGCCGGCTCTCCTCCGGTTCCGGCGAAGGGAGCGGAAGGAATCCCCTTTTCGGCCTCTCTTCCCGAGGCCCCGGGTTCCATTCCGTCCGGAGCGAGGGCCCTTTAGCTATAATAAGCCAAACTGCAAAATGTCACCACCGACTGGGTGGTAGGGTCCAGCGACTGGCTGTATTTGAGGAGCTTTCCCCGGGCGCCCCCCAAGAGATGGAGGAGAACGTAGATCGGGGAAAGGCCGCAGACCTTTCTCCGGTCCTTTTCCCGGGCAAGAATCCGGAAGAACCCTTCTCCATCCATCCGCTCGGCATAGCCCAGCAGGCGCCGGTCTTCTTCGGCTAAGGTCAATAGCGAAATGCGGTCGGGAGGGGTGGGGTCTCCAAACCGAGGGCCCACATGGGCTAAATCCGCGCTGGCCAGGACGCAGACCCTTCGGTTCGTCCCGGCGATGCCCCTTTTCAGGGCCTGGATCATGGAGGCCACCCCCGGGATTTCCATCGGGCTCTTATCCAGCTCAATGGCCTCATGGAAAGAACCGCAAAGGATGGGGACGATCCGGAAAGACTCGGTCCCCGGCCACAGGGCCCTTAAAAAGACGAGTTGGAGTTCGATGGAGTGCTCGCCCTTGTGGGCAAACTCGTCTTGGTAGAAATTGCCGGAAAGCTCCCGGTCGAGGGCGGTCATGAATTCCTGATCGGTTTCCACCGGCCCCCAGGGAGTTTGGAAATGTTTCCGGGTGAGGGCAAAGGCATCCTTCATGGCCGAATGGGAAGTCCCCAGGATAACGAACAGATCGGCGCGAGAGGCTTCCAAAATCGCCTTGTGCGCCCAGGCGTAGCAAGGCCCCCCCCTCCGGTAATCGATATGGGGGGCGATAACTCCGGCCAGGCTAAGGGAGCCCGCGTGCGCCGATGGCGGCCCTGGCCCTTCCGGGTCCAGAAAATAGGATGCGATGGTTTCTTTGAGCTTTTCCGCCGTTCCCTCATAGGCCCCGTCGGCCAGGTTGAGGGGCCGCAGGGGAGAACGCTTAAAGTCCTCGATCATTTTTCGCTGCGCATCCCGGAAGCGTTCACTCTCCAGAAGAAAATGCTCGTCGAGCTGGAGGACGAGATCGCGGATCTTTTCCCGGTAGAGAAGTTCCCCGAAACGGCGCATAAACTCGGCCTGGATATCGAGGAGAGAATGGTTTCCGTCGAAGAGACTGATCAGGAAGAAGGTCGGGTAAGGAAAAAAAAGAACCTTTCCCGAGAGGCCCAGAGGATCGCGCAGGCAGATGACCTTCTGTCCGGACACCTCTGCCGGAAAGGCATCGACGCTGCGGATTCGGGGGTAATCGAGCGAATCAGCCATGGCCTTCTCTTTTTCGGGTTCCCTGGAAGTTCGGAATGCATCCGGGAATCGACTGGAGGATGAAAGCCCCCTTCGATATGGGAAAAAATATATTCGGGGCCATCTTCGTCATTTTCTTTCGACCCAGATGTTTATATAGAGTTTCCCGAAGAAAATCAAGACAAATCTGGAACCGGGCGAAGGCCTTAGGCAGGGAGGGACTCCTTCGGGACTCCCCCTTGAAGCTTTGTCTGCCCATTGATCCGTTCGAAAAATCGTGTTAAATTTTCTTTATGGAAAACGGAGGTACGAATCCCCCTTGGGAAATGGGTCCCATCCGCCCGCCCAGCGAAGCCCAGAGCCTTCTCATCCGGGTCACCCGCAACTGCCCCTGGAACCAGTGTGAGTTCTGCCATACCTACAAGGGGGAAACTTTTTCCATCCGCTCCGTGGAAGAGGTGCAGAAGGACATCGATCAGATTAAAGAGATCGCCGACGAAATCCGGGAACTGTCCTGGAGAATGGGCCAGGGGGGAAGAATCGACCAAACGGTGCTGCGTCGCTTTCTTTCCCAACCCGGGGCCAAAAGCGCGGCTCACCAAATGGTGGCCGGGTGGCTCTATTTCGGGGGCGGCCAGGTTTTTCTGCAGGATGGCAACTCGCTCATGAGGAAGACGGACGACCTCGTGGCGATTCTGCGCTACCTCAAGGAAAAATTCCCCTCCATCCAGCGAATTACCAGTTATGGCCGGGCACGAACTTTGGCGAAGAAATCGGTGGAAGAGCTGAAAGAACTCCGGGATGCAGGCCTTACCCGCATCCATATCGGGATGGAGACCGGGTACGATCCTCTCTTGCAGTACATGAAAAAGGGGGTGACGGCCAAAGAACAGGTGATCGCCGGCCGAAACGTTGTCGCCTCGGGCATATCCCTTTCGGAATACTTCATGCCCGGGCTCGGGGGCGAACGATGGTGGCGGGAGCATGCCGTCGATTCCGCCCGGGTCTTGAACCAGATCGACCCCGATTTCATCCGCCTGCGGACCCTGTACGTCCGCCCCAACATGCCCCTGCACCGGAAAGTGGAGAAGGGAGAATTCACCCGGCCTGCGGACGACCAAATCGTCGAGGAGATACGCCTTTTCCTGGATACTCTGGACGGCATCCAAAGCACGGTGGTGAGCGACCACATCCTGAACCTCCTGGAAGAAGTCCAGGGGAAACTGCCCGGCGAGAAGGAGAAGATGGTGGGGATCATCGATCGATACTTGGCCTGGCCCGCGGAGAAGCGTCTCCAGTTTAAGGTGGGCCGAAGGCTCGGCTATCTCCGCAACCTGGAGGATCTGGACGATCGAAACCTGCAGCTGCGGGTGGACCCAATCATCCAGGAGGTCCATCGATCCTTTCGCCAGGAGCACGGAAGGCCGGCGTCGGATGGGGAAATCGAAAAGGAAATCCAAGTCCTGATGGAGAACTATATCTGATCTCGCCCGATCAAAACCCGGAAATCGGTTGCTAGTTGCGGGTGCCTCGTTTCTGGCGACCAGACTCTTCCAACATCCAACCCAAAGGAATCATGGGGGGCATCCCGTAACCGGCGACGAGCAACCCGTAACGAGCACCCCAACCATCGGTGAGCGAATGAAACTGAACATGACCCTCCTGACCGACCTGTACCAATTAACGATGGTCGGGGGATACTACCTTTTGGGAAAAAGCCAGCAGAAGGCGAACTTCGACTACTTTTTCCGCAAGATCCCGGAAGACGGCGGTTTTTGCGTAGCGGCCGGCCTGGAGCAGCTCATCGAATACATCGAAAACCTCCACTTCGAACCCGAAGACCTCGATTACCTGCGAAGCCTGAACCTCTTTTCCCCCGAAGTACTGAAGTTTTTCCAGAACCTCCGTTTCACGGGCGACCTCTATGCGGTGCCCGAAGGCACCCTGGTTTTTCCCCAGGAGCCCATCATCCGGGTGACGGGCCCCTTGGCGGAGGCGCAGTTCATCGAGACCGCACTGCTGAACCTTCTCAACTACCAGACGCTCATCGCGACCAAGGCCGCCCGGGTCTGCATCGTTGCCGGCGAGGACCCGGTGATTGAATTCGGAGTGCGGCGGGCGCAGGGGCCGGACGGCGGCCTGAGCGCCTCCCGGGCCGCTTTCATCGGGGGGGCTCGGGCGACTTCCAACCTTTTGGCGGGAAAGGTCTTCGGAATTCCGGTCCGGGGGACGGTGGCCCACAGTTGGATCGAGTCCTTCCCCTCGGAGCTGGAATCCTTCCGGTCCTATGCCAAAATCTATCCCAAGAATGTGATCCTCCTGGTGGATACTTATGATACGCTCCAAAGCGGCGTTCCCAACGCGATCAAAGTGGGCCGCGAGCTTCGCGCCCGGAAGGAAGGAGACCTTTTGGGAGTCCGGCTGGACAGCGGCGACCTGACCTTTCTGAGCCGGGAGGCGCGCCGGCTCCTCGACGAAGCGGGGTTCGAACGGACGCGAATTCTGGGCTCCAGCGACCTGGACGAGTGGCTGATCGAATCCATCAAGAAGCAGGGGGCGGAAATCGATCTTTGGGGCGTCGGCACGAGGATGGTGACCTCCTACTCCTGTCCGGCCCTGGGAGGGGTGTACAAGCTTTCGGCCATTCTCGAAGACGGGGAGATGAAGCCCAAGCTTAAGGTCTCCGATGACCCGGAGAAGACCACCAACCCGGGAATCAAAAAAGTGGTCCGCTTCTTCGATGAAAAGAACTTCATGCGCGGCGATGTCCTCTTCTTCGAAGACGAAATCCTGCAGGAAAACCAGCCCGTGCGGGCCTTCCACCCCATGCTGGCGCACGTCCACAAGACCTACCCGCCCCGTTATCGACGGGAAGAGATCCTGGTTCCCATTTTCCGGGAGGGCAAACGGGTTTATCCCCTTCCTCCGCTGACGGAAATCCAAGCCAGGACCTTGCAGAACCTTCGGTATCTGCGCCCCGAGCATAAAAGACTCCAAAACCCCCATATCTACCATGTCAGCCTGGGGGAAAAACTTTTCCAGCAGAAACAGGACCTCATCAAGGGGGCGGTGGGGTAGAAAGGGCGGTGCCGGGTAAGGGGTTAGAGGTGAGAGGATTTTATCCTTGCAATTTCCCCCTCACCCCTTACGACTTACGCTTTTAGACGGGCACAATCTTGAGGACTCCCTGGCGGGCGTTGGATTTATCGATGCGCACCAGGACTTGATCCCCGGGGACGAATTCCCGCCCCGGGAGGGCGGGCATATCCACTTCCAGGAGATACTCTTCGAGGTAAATGAGGTACCGATTGGGCCAACGGTCCAGCACCACGGCGGTGGTCGTGGACCCCATCTTTTTCTCCAGGTAGCGCATGATCCAGTATTGTTCGGTAAGCTCTTCCACCAAGCTTACCTTGGAGAGAATGGGCCCTACCTGGGTGATGATCTCTTCCACCTCTTGCTGCCCCAGGACCGGGGTCCCCCGAAGGCATCCCAGGATCTGGTGTTCCACGAGGAGATCGTAAAACCTTCGAATGGGGGAAGTCAGGGTGAGATAGGCCTCGGCCCCGATGCCGGCGTGGCGCAGAGGGCGAGTGCCGATCTCCACCCGGTTCATGACCCTCCTCAGCCGGTACGCCTGAAGGACATCGAACCGTTCCATGGGAGGGATCTTCTCCCGCGGCTCCATCTGCCCCCGGTAAACGGCCGGGATTCCCCTCTCCTTGAGGAAGAGCGCCGCCAGCGTATTAGCCAAGATCATGAACTCGGAGACCATTTTTTGGGACGGGCTTTCCCGGTCCCGTTTATACAGATTGATTTCCCGGTCCCGCGTGACCCGGATCACCCGTTCCGGGCGGGGGAGAAAAAAGGCGCCCGACTCCATCCGCCGCCGCGCGAGGTGCTCGGAGACCTGCTTCAGAAGGTTCAGCTCCTCGTCCATCTCCTCCAGGAGTTGGTCCACCTGGTCATAAGAAAGCCTTCTCTCCACCTGAATGATGCTGGGAACGATCCGGGAATCCAGGATTTTCCCCCCCCGGTCGAATCGAACCAGGAAGCTCAAGGCCCGTCTTTTTTCTCCCACGATCAGGCTGCAGGCCCCTTCGGAAAGCGCCGGCGGGATCATGGGGATCCGCTGGTCCGGCAGGTAGATGGAAATGGCCCGGTCCATGGCCTCCTGAAAAATCTCCCCCCCGCCGTTCAGGAAGGTGGCCACATCGGTGATATGGATCCCCACCTGGATTTCGTCCCCCCTTCGCTCCAGGCTCAGGGCATCGTCGATGTCCCGGGTGAACTCGCTATCGATGGTAAAGGGATGGAGGAAGGTCAAGTCGCAGTCCTGGGGCTGGGGAGGAATTTCTTTCGAGGAAAGCGATAAAATCCGCTCGGCTTCGGCCATCACCTTCTCGGGGAAGACCGGGGAGATCTGATGGCGATGGAGGAAGAGGTTCTCATCTTCGCCCCAGACTCCCAACCGGACCAGAAGCAGGAAGGGAGCTTCGGGGGCGGTGATCTGGGCCGCCTCCAAGAGGGCTTTGACCCGGGCCGGGTCCGGGGCCTCGGAGCCATAGAGGGCATAATCCCTCAGCAGGCCGATGACCCTTTCTTTGCCCGAAAAGGGAGCGGGTGCCTCTCCCGCCCATACCCTGGCCAGCCACTGGCTTCCCTCGAGGAGTTCCCTTTCCCGCTCCGCCTCCCGCTCGATCTGACGGCCAATCTCCTCGACCTTTTCCGGTTCCCGGGCTTCGTAGTTTCCCCCTTTCTGTTTGAAGTAGAGGGGGTCCTCGAAAAGGGCCCGGAAGAGGGCCATTTCCCGGTCGAAGGAAACCGGCGGCGAGTAAACCAGCTCGGCCAGTTCGCGCAGGCTGAACTCCCTCCGCTCTTCCCAGACCAGCTCCCAGAGGTCCCGCACGGCCAGGGACTCCATGAGCGCCCTCTGCCGGGAAACGGCGGCTTTCAATTGTTCCAGCAGGGTTTCGCGGGGGGAGGAAAGGTTCAGCTTGGAATCTGAGACGTGAACAATGCGGTTGAAGCCCAGGGTCACCTCTCGGTTTTCTTCGCTCAAGAGGTGGACTTTGTTCCCCTTCACCTCCAGGCAGACGGCGAGGAGGATTCGCTTTTGTTCAAAAAAGATGACAACCTTTCCTGGCTCCATTCATACTCATTTCTAACCTTCCCCCCGGGGCGGGGAAAAGAGAGGATCCGACATCCGGTACCTAAATTAAAATAGCATTAGGGCGCGAAGGAAATCAATAGGCTGGACCGGCCGGCTCCTTGCCGCTTGGCCCGGGTCGGAGGTATGGCTGTCGACCACGAACGAAGCGGCCGCAATGGGAAACGAGGAACCGGCATTCATGAGATTTTATAACCGATCTTCCGCAAAAGCTCCTTTCTCCACTGCGTGTCCGAGGGCCCTTCCACGCCTTTGGGAGAAAAGCCGTCGATGACCCCCAAAACCCCTCTCCCCTGGGAAGATTCGGCCAGGATGACCTGGACGGGATTCGCCGTGGCGCAATAGATGGAGCAAACCTCCGCACAGTTCTTGACGGCATTCAATACGTTAATCGGATAGGCATCACGCAGGATCAGAAAAAAGGTATGCCCTGCCCCCACGGCTTGAGCGTTCCGGGTCGCCACTTTCTTTAACTCTTCGTCATTCCCTTCCACCCGAATCAAGCACGCGCCGGAGGCTTCGCAAAAAGCGATCCCGAAGCGAGCGAGGGGCATGGAAGCAACCATGATTTCATACAGGTCCTCGACCGTTTTGATGAAGTGGGTTTGTCCGAAGATGATATTCGCGCCCCCGGGAATCTCCAACGAAACCGATTTCAGCTCCATGGGGAGCCTCCTTCCTGATTTCGAAAACCGATTTGCGACCCTGGACTCCGGACCCTCGATCCATAAACCTTTGGCCGGTATTCAGGGTCTCCGATCCAGGGGCCGGTGTCCGATGTCCGGTATTGAACATCTGTAACCCGCCATCCAGCATCACGCCTCGCTCTTGCGAAGGTCCTGGCCCGCCCTCAAGCTTCCGACCAAAGAAGCAACGTCCGGGATTCCTTGAGTCTTCAGATATTCTTGGATTCCGTCGATGATTCTCGACCCGACTCGGGGATCGACGAAGTGACCCGATCCCACCTGGACGGCGCTGGCCCCGGCGATTATATACTCCAGCGCATCCTCGGCGCTGAGGATTCCCCCCACCCCCACCACCGGTATGCGGACAGCCTGGGATGTTTGCCAGACCATCCGGAGGCCAACCGGTTTGATCGCCGGGCCGGAGAGCCCGCCGGTGATGTTGCCCAGGATCGGAGTCCGGGTCTTGATATCGATGGCCATGCCGGTCAGCGTGTTGATCAGGGAGAGGGCATCGGCGCCCGCCTCTTCGGCGGCCAGGGCCACCGGGACGATATCCCCCACGTTGGGAGAGAGTTTGACCATCAGAAAGCAGGAGGCGGCCTGACGAACCTTGGATACCACCTGGAATACCGACTTGGGCTCTGCGGCAAAAAGACTCCCCCCCGCCTTCAGGTTGGGACAGGAAATATTGACCTCCAGGCCGGCGATCCCTTCGACCTCCGACAATCTTCGGGCTATTTCCGCATATTCGTCTTCGGTGGCCCCAAAGATGTTAACCAGGACCGGGCAGCCGGCCTTGCGCAGGAAGGGCATTTTTTCGTCGAGAAAGGCCCTGATCCCCACATTCTCCAAGCCGATGGCGTTCAGCATTCCAGCCGGGGTTTCGGCCAGACGGGGAGGTGGGTTTCCTTTCCGCGGCTTCAAAGACAGGCCTTTGGTAATCAAAGCTCCCAGGCTTTTCAGGGGAATGATTCCCGTGTATTCTTCCCCGTAGCCGAAGGTTCCCGACGCGGCCATGACCGGGTTTTTTAATTTGAGGGGTCCGAGTTCAACCGATAGCCTAGGGCCGTCCTTTTTAGAACCCATGGATGTTCCTCAATCCCAGAAAATCTTCCGGGCATCGAAAACCGGGCCTTCCTTGCAGACCCGTGCGTACCGAAAAGGAGGGGTCTCAGAGATCATCGGGATCGGCCCTTCCCGGTTTTCTTTTTCATCCCCTTCCTCGGCGACGCGGGAGTCGGGGTCGGAATTCGTCAAGGACGGGCCGGCCTCCCTCGCTTCCCGGTATTTCACCGTGCAGCCCAGGCAGGCCCCCACCCCGCAAGCCATGCGGGATTCGAGCAAGACCTGGCAGGGCCTATCGAACTGCTCGGCCACCTGGGCGATTTGGACCAGCATGGGATTGGGACCGCAGGCGTACAGGGCCGCGGCGCCGTGCTGTCCGGTCATGAGCTCTCGCTCCAGGAGGTCGGTGACCATGCCTTTGACGCCCAGGCTTCCATCCTCCGTGGCCACCCGGACCTCGATTCCCCATTTCCGGCACTCCCCCGCGCCCACGATTTTTTCTTTACTCTTGGCCCCATCAAAAAAACCAGCTCCGGCGAGGCCTCCGGGGCCTTGGCCGACCGTTTCCCCCCGGGTCCCCTCTGTCTCAATGCCTGGGCCCAGCAAAGAAGCGGGGGCACCCCGATCCCCCCTCCCACCAGAATCACTCGGGTGCTTTGCTCCTCGAGCCAGAAGCCATTCCCCAGGGGCCCGAGCAGATCGACCCGCTGCCCCTCTTGCAACTGGGTCATGAGCCGGGTTCCCCGGCCCACCGTCTGGTAGCAGATTTCCACCCCCCCCTCGTCCAGCGGCTTTTTCTTCACTTCCCGGGGGGGAAAAATCTGCGAGAAGCTGAAGGGACGGCGGAGGAAAGGGTCTTTCAAATCGGTAATGCGCAGCATGACGAACTGTCCCGGGCGGGCGAGGCGGGCGATTTCCGGGCAAACCATCCGGAGGCGGAAATAATCCGAACCGATCCGCTGATGGAGGAGAATTTTAGCCTTTACTTCCTTGGGATGGGGGTTCATAAATGACTGGAAATTTCTCCTTCTCCAGGTCCAAGCCCATGACGACGGCATCCTCTCCGCTGTCGGTGTAGTATTTCCGACGGACACCCTGGGGTTGAAACTGGAAACTTCGATACAGGGACATGGCTTTTACGTTCGATCGCCTCACTTCCAGGGTGATCTGTCGGACCCCCTGCCCCCGGCAATAATCGAGCCCAAAAGCCAAGAGGCGCGTTCCGATTCCTTCCCTTCGCCTCCGGGGATGAACCGCCAGGTTCAGAATATGACTTTCCCCATCGACCAGCCAGAAGCAGAGATACCCGACTACCTTCCCCGAATCCTTTTCCTGGGCCACGAAAGCCCGGGCAAAGGGAATCCCCAACTCCTTGGCGAAAAGCCCCTTCGACCACGGAGTCGGAAACGACTGCCGCTCAACCTCCACGACCTCATCCAGGTCCTTCTCGGTCATCTCCCGGATTTCGATGGGTTCGTGTCCTTCGACCGTTTCGCGTGATGGTTCCGTAGGAGTCCCGCCCGGGGTCAGGTCTTCTTCCGCAATATTTCGCTGGCCAGGTTAATATTGCGTTGCCCCGCCTCTTTTACCATCTTGGCCAACTCTGGGAGGGTCCGTCCTTCCCGACAGTTGGAGACCTTGATGAGCATGGGGAGGTTGAGACCCGTGACCACCTCCACGCGCCCCTCGCTCAAAAAAGCCAGGCTCATGTTCGAAGGGGTTCCTCCGAACATATCCGTGAGAATGAGGACCCCCTTGCCGGAATCCACGCTCTTGATGGCCCGGGCGATCTCCTCCCGCAACTCCTCAACCCCCCTCCGGGTATCGATGGAAACGCTTGCAATAGAGGGGAGGGTCCCGCAAATCGTCTCGGCCGAGCGAATGAATTCACCCCCCAAATTCGGATGGGTAATCAAAACCACGCCAACCATGGGTTCCTCCCCAATTCGATCCCTCCGCCCGCCGTCCTCGCTCAGGGGGAATTCTTCAGGTCGCGGTGCCGGACCCGAACCGGAAAATCGTCCTGAAAGACCCCTTTCATTTTCTCGGCCACGGCCACGGACCGGTGCCTTCCCCCGGTGCAGCCGATGGCCACGGTGAGGTAGGCTTTTCCCTCCCGTTCATACCGGGGGAGGAGATAGGCCAGAAAGGCGGTGAACCGCTCGATCCATTCCCGCGAGTCCTCGAAGCTCATGAGAAAATCATGAATTCGTGAATCGGACCCGGGCAAATCCTTTAAGTCCTCCACGAAAAAGGGATTGGGCAAGAAGCGGACATCGATCACCAGGTCCGCCTCCTGCGGAATCCCATAGCTATACCCGAATGACAGGAAGGTTAGGGCCATCCTTCGTCCCCGGGGTCGCTGCCCGAAGAGCTCGCGAATGGCCATCTGTAGTTGATGGACGTTGAAAGTCGAGGTGTCCATTACCAGGGTGGCCATGGACCGCAGGGGAGCGAGGACCTCCCGCTCCTTCTGGATTCCCTCCACCAATCCTCCCCCTTCCGCCAGGGGATGAGCGCGTCGCGTCTGGCTGTACCGGCGGACGAGGACCTCGTCGGAAGCCTCCAGGAAGAGGATTTCCAGTTGGTACCCCTCCGCGCCCAGTCGGGAAAAAACCTCCCGATAGGTCCGCAGGAATTCCTTCTCCCGCAGGTCCATGACCAGGGCGATTTTCGAATACTCCCCCATGGAAGCCGAGGAAAGGTCGAGAAACTTGGGGAGCAGGGCAATGGGCAGATTGTCGACGCAGAAAAAATCCATGTCCTCCAAGGCCCGGCTGGCCGTGCTCTTCCCGGACCCGGACAGTCCGGTGATGATCACGATCCGCAAATGCTTCAAGTCGGAAAGGTTTCCCATGGCGGGGGTCAATTTTCCTCTGGTTTTCCCTTTTTGGACCGCTGCCGGGGGTCGATAGGGGCCGAAAAACGTTCCGGGCCGTCCGGTCTTAGGAGCCCCCCGGCCCCTTTTCATCGCCCCCGGAAAATACGTCGTAGATCTCCTCCGGGGTGCGGGCGTCCATGAGGCGCTTGCGGAAGGTGGGGTCCTTCATCAAACGGGAGACCTGGGCTAGGGCTTTCAGATGAGTCCCGGCGGAGTTCTCCGGAGCGATGAGTAGAAAAAACAGATGGGTCGGCTTTCCGTCGAGGGACTGGAAGTCCATGCCCGCAAGGCTTCTCCCAAAAGTGGCCAGAATTTCCCTGACCTCTTTGCTCTTTCCGTGGGGGATAGCCACTCCCTCCCCGATCCCCGTGCTTCCCAGGCTTTCCCTTTCCAAAAGAATTTCGATCATGCGGCTTTCGTTGATCGGCTGACTCCCCTTGGCCAGCGCGTGGACCAACTCCCGCAGGACCCCTTCCTTCGTCTGGGAGGAAAGCTGGGGAACGATTCGATCCCGAGCCAAAATATCTGTAATTTTCATGAGCGCCGAGGGATCGCAGGAATCCCCTTCCTCCCCGAAGGTGTGAAAAAATTATAATATTCCCCCCCACCTTCCCCTCTCCCTCCGGGGGAGAGGAAAAACATGTTGGAATCCATAAAGAATTTCTCTCCCCCTGGATGGGAGGGAGGGCCAGGGTGGGGGTGGAAATGGGATTTTTTCACAGCTTCCCCCCCGGGAAGGGTTTGCCCCGTAGGGATTTTCCCTTGCTTGAACCTCGGTTTGGCACCGTCCTTTCGTTTCCCCGATTCGGTTTGCAGGCCAGGGGCGAGCTCATGCGCCCTGGGGTTCGATCAGCCCGTAATGGCCGTCTTTCATCCGGTAAATGATGTTCAGACTCTTGGATTCCACGTTGGTAAAGATGTAAAAATCATCGTTCAAGAGTTCCAGTTGGAGGGCCGCTTCATCCACGGACATGGGCTGAACCAGCAGCCGTTTGCTCTTGATCACTCGCGGAGAGCCCCCTTCCTCGAAGCTCTCCGGGGAATAAACGTTCATTTTCCAGCTGGATTCGGGCAGCCCGGAGTTGGTTTTGCGGCGTTTAATCTTGTCCTTGTACTTGAGGACCTGCCGCTCCAGTTTATCCATCACTCCGTCGATGGCCGAGAACAGGTCCTCGGTTTCCTCCCGGGCGTTGATGATCAACCGGTTGGCCAGCAAGTTGACCTCGGCGATCTGGCGGTGTTTCGCCGAGGTCAGGACCACGTTGGCCTCCAGGGGGGTATCCAGGTATTTTTTCAATTTGGCGATCTTCTCCTGCACGTATTCACGCGCGATCTCTTTCGACTCCATGTTACGGAACGTGACCGAAACTTGCATGCCCTGCGCCTCCATGGTCGAATTATAGGATTTGTTTTCTTTGAATGGAAGGAAGAACCCCCAGCATCTCCCGGTATTTGGTCACCGTTCGGCGGGCGATCAGGATGTCCTGTTTTTTCAGGATTTCCACCAATTCCTGGTCGCTGTAAGGTTTCTGGGCATCCTCCTGGGCGAGGATCAGGCGGATCTTTTCTTTGACGCTCTCGGAGGCCACATTTTCCCCCCGGGAGGTGTTGATGCTGCTGTTGAAAAAGTACTTGAGCTCGAAGATCCCCTGCGGGGTGTGGACATACTTGTTGGAGGTGACCCGGCTGATGGTGGACTCGTGCATCTCCACGTCCAAGGCCACATCCTTGAGAACCATGGGCTTTAAGTAGGCCACCCCCTTTTCCAGGAATTCCCGCTGGAACTTCACGATGGATTTCGTCACCCGGGCAATGGTGCGCTGGCGCTGGTGGATGGATTTGATCAGCCAGAGGGCGGAGCGGATCTTTTCGTTGATGTAATCCTTCGCCTCGCCGGAGGACTTGGCCTGCTCGCGCAGGATGTTCCGGTAATAGGAGTTGATGCGCAGCTTGGGAAGGCCATCCTCATTCAGCATGACCACGTATTCGTCGCCCATCTTGAAAACATACACATCGGGGGTGATGTAGGGGATGGTGTCGTCATTGAAGCGGCGCCCCGGGCGGGGGTCGAGTTCGCTGATGAGCCGGGTGGCCCGGATGACCTCCTCCAGGGGAACCCCCAGTTCGCGGGCCAGCGTTTGGTACCCTTTTTTGGCCAGGAGGTGTAAATGGGAGCCGATGATCCGCTGCATGAGCGGCTCCTGCGGATAGAACTGTTGGGCCTGCAGGAGCAGGCATTCCCGCAAGTCCCGGGCCGCCACTCCGGCGGGATCGAACGTTTGGACCTTTTGGATCACCCGCTGCACGGTCTCCGGGTCAAAACCGCTTTGCGCCCCGATCTCCTCCGGGGAAACCTGCAAAAGCCCGTCTTCGTTCAGATTGCCGATGACCAGGGTCCCGATCAGCCGCTCCTCTTCGGTGAAGTGATTCAGCCGGAGCTGCCAGAGAAGGTGGTCGGAGAGGCTGGCCTTCTTGGTGAGGAAGTTTTCGAAGGTGGGACGGTCGTCCTCTTCCTCGGCGGACTTGGTCTTCCAGTAGGGCGCCTCCCTCCAATCGGCCTCGGGAAAATCGATCTCCTCCTGCCGGACCTCTTTGCTGTCCGAGGAAGAAGGCCCCACCGCCTCGTAACTGGGCTCTTGGACCTCGGCCTCCGCCGAGGGTTCCAGGGATTCCTCGATGACCGGGTTTTCTTCCTGCTCCTGGCGAATCAGGTCCATCAGCTCCATCCGGGAAAGCTGCAGCAGCTTGATGGCCTGCTGGAGCTGAGGGGTCATGATGGGCTGTTGGGCCAGTTTAAGACTCTGTCGAATTTCCAATGCCATAAGAAAAACAGACTTTGCGGGCCGCGAAAAGCCGGCGCGTGGCAATCCTTTTTTCTTTTTTTATCGACCGATTGGGAGGAATCCTTCAACCTTTTAGAATTGGAAGTTCTCTCCCAGGTAAATCTCCCGGGCCTGCCGGCTTCGGGCTATCTCGTCGGGGGTCCCCTTTTCCAGAATCCGCCCTTCGTTCAAGATATAGGCCTGGTCGCAGACCCCCAGGGTCTCGCGAACGTTATGGTCGGATATGACGACTCCGATTCCCCGGGATTTGAGCTGGACGATCATATTCTGGATGTCCACCACCGCCAGGGGGTCAATCCCGGCGAAGGGTTCGTCAAAAAGGATAAACCGGGGGGAAATCACCAGGCTGCGGCTGATTTCGACCCTTCTCCGTTCCCCCCCCGAGAGGGAGTAGGCTTTCCGTTTGGCCAGGCCGGAAATCCTCAAGTCCTCCAGCAAAGCGTTCAAACGTTTCCGCCTTTCTTCCCGGGTCAAGTCCAACGACTCCAGGATGGCCAATAAATTTTCCTCCACGGTGAGTTTCCGAAAAACCGAAGGCTCCTGGGGCAGGTACGTGACCCCTTTGCGGGCCCTCAGGTACATGGGATCATGGGTGATTTCCTCGCCGGAAAGGAATATCTGCCCTCCCTCCGGGCGAATCAGGCCCACGATGATGTAAAAGGTCGTGGTTTTGCCGGCTCCGTTCGGCCCCAGAAGCCCGATCACCTCCCCGGCCCGGAATTCCAGGTCGATGGAGTCCACCGCCCATTTGCCGTTGTACTGCTTTTTCAATCCCCGGGCCAGAAGGGTCTGGACCGAACTCATGGTTTTCCCTTTGTCCTGCTGGCCTCCCCCTTGGGATACAGAATGACCTCCACCCGCCGATCCGGGCCGCTCTCCACAAGGCTTCGATCCTCTTCCAATAAAACGGTAATCTTATCCCCGCTGACCATGTCTTTTCCCTGCCAGACCCGGGGCTGCCCGGTGAGGATGATCTTTTGCTCTTGATTCAGGAACTGCGCCCTTTGCCCGGTGGCCACCCGATCTCCCTGATGAATCTTGACGTTGCCCGTGGCTTCGATCTCCCGGACCTCATTGCCTTCCTCCCGTTTTTCGTAATAGACCCGGGCGGCGTCCGCATGGATGACCAAGTCCCCCTGCCGGGCGACGATGTTTCCGGTGAAGATGATCACCTGATTTTTATTGTCGGCCTCGAGCTGCTGGGAGGTGATGCGGAGGGGTTGGGCCGATAAACCGGAGGCCCCCGGGATTGTCTTTCCCTGGGGGACCGGTTTTTTCTCCGCCCCCCAGGCGGGAACATGCAACGACAGGGCCCCGAGAAAAAATACCAGTGGCCAAACGATGCCCCTGCTTTTCATGTCACCTGGGGGACCTTGCGCTTCGCGTCCAGTCCAGCGAAGATAGAGTGGTCGACACTCCCTGCAGAATCTTCACCCGCTCGCGGTTCAACTCCACAATCATTCCGACTCCTTCCACGCGGATCGATGGCCCCTCCAGTTCTACCCGGTCGGGGGTGTGGAGCTCTTTCCCATCGGCCTGGTACGTAAGGCTCTGAGTCCGCATATGGTAGCCGCTGCTCGACTCGAGCTTAACCCCGTCGTACACTTCAATCACCTTCGTCTGGGTGTTAAACCTTCCCTTCTCGCCGGTCAGATGGTATCTTTCCTGATTCTTTCCGTAAAAAGTGGCCCGGATCTTTTCCAGCATCACCGTGTCCCCCTCCTTGCGGTAAACCGCGGAGGTGGCTTCCATTTCCCATTCTTTGATTCCCTCCCGGGTCTCGGTGTAATGAACCCGGTCCAGTTTCAGGTCCGCCGCCGCGTCCACCTTGGCCAGGGGAGGGTTTACCTTGGAAGGAGGGATAAAGGCCTGCCAGGTCAAAACCCCGGCGAGGCCCACACTTCCGACGACGATCGCTCCCACCATTGAACGAAGGGTGATTCTTCTTTTCATCCCTCCTCTCTCCAAGGGTATTCTAGCACCGCCCTTGGGGGGTGTAAAGGGCCATTTTGCGCCGGGCGAGCATGGAGAAAGGCCATCGATCCTTGGCGAGCCGAGGATTCATCGGGGGGATCAAGATTCTGTCAACCGACCGGAAGGGAGAAATATTTTTTTGTCCCTTTCTCCCATTTTCCCTGGGTTTTCAGAATTAATTCACACACCTCCCGCACTGCCCCGAGGCCTCCCGGGGCTCGGGTGACCAGGTGGGCCAGGGATTTCACTTCCTCGACGGCATCCGCCACCGCCACGGCCAATCCCACCCGCCGAAGGACGGAGAGGTCCACAAGGTCATCCCCCATGTAGCAGACCTGTTCTGGCCTCAGGTTCTCGGTCTCTAATATTTCGGCCAAGGCTTGGGCTTTATCTTGGATTTTTTGCCGGACCAGGGAAATTCCCAGCTCCTTGGCCCGAAGGGAGACCACTTTGGCCCTTCTTCCCGAAAGGATTCCCACCCGAACGCCCATCTGCTGAAGAAGTTTAATCCCTATGCCGTCGCGGGCGTAGAAGAATTTGAATTCCCTCCCCTTCCCGTCGAATCCCAGCCGTCCGTCGGTCATGACCCCATCCACATCCAGAAGGAGAAGGCGGACCTTTTTCGCTTTTTCTTCCCAGATTTTGCGCGCCATTTTTCCCTTTATCTCCCCGCCGAAAAAAGCCCCTTCGTCGGGGGCTAAGGGCTTTCCCGCTTGACGATTCGGTCCAGAGCCATCAACTGTTCCAGAAGTGGACCGAGCTCTTTTAGCGGCTGCGAATTAGGCCCGTCGCAGAGGGCTTCCGATGGGTCGGGATGAACCTCCATGAAAAGCCCGTCCACCCCCGCTGCCACTCCCGCTCTGGCTAGGGGAGGAATGTACTCCCGCTGTCCCCCCGATGCGGTCCCCAATCCTCCCGGAAGCTGAAGGCTGTGGGTCACGTCGTAGATCACCGGGTAGCCCGTCTGCCTCAGAATGACCAAGGACCTCATATCCGCCACCAGGTTGTTGTATCCGAAGGAGGCTCCCCTCTCCGTTAGCAGGATCGACCGATTTCCGGCAGACTCGATCTTCTCGACGACGTTCTTCATGTCCCAGGGGGCCAGAAATTGTCCCTTTTTCACGTTCACCGCCCTCCCTGAGAGGGCAATGGCGACGACGAAATCCGTCTGGCGACACAAAAAGGCCGGGACTTGCAACACATCCAATACTTCGGCGGCCTCCTGCAGCTCCTCGAAACGGTGCACGTCCGAGAGGATGGGAAGGCCCATCTCCCGTTTGATCCTTCCCAGGACCTCCAGCCCCCGCCTGAGTCCCGGTCCCCGGTAGGAGTGGAGGGAACTTCGGTTGGCCTTGTCGTAGGAGGATTTAAAGATCAGGGGAATCCCCAGGGATTGGGTCAATTCCTTCAACCGGCCGGCGACTTCCATGCAGGCGCCCTCGGATTCGATGACACAGGGACCGGCAATGAGGACCAGGGGCCTTCTTCCCCCGAGGGTTACGGACCCAACCTGGACTTCTTGTACCGACGGAAGCGGGACCGGGGTCATAATGCCTTTCTCCGCTTTTTGCGCTTTTCCCGGTAGGCGGCGGAGATGAATTCGCGGAATAAAGGATGGGGCGCGTGGGGCCGGGATTTCAGCTCCGGATGGAATTGGCAACCCAGAAACCAGGGGTGGCCGGGCAGTTCACAAATTTCCACCAGCTTTCCGTCCGGGGACACGCCGCTGAAAAGGATTCCATGGGACTCCAGCTTCGGTCGGTAATCGTTGTTGACTTCGTAGCGATGCCGGTGCCGTTCGGAAATCTTCGCTTCGCCGTAGGCCTGGTGGGCCAGGGACCCTTCATTCAGAAGGGCCGGGTAGGCACCCAGGCGCATGGTGCCGCCCTTTTCCAGGATCGCTTTTTGTTCTTCCATCAGGGCGATGATCGGATGGGGCGTCTCGGGGTCGAACTCGGTGCTGTTGGCTTTTTCCAACCCGCAGACATGGCGGCCGAATTCAACCAGGGCCAACTGCATTCCCAGGCAGATTCCAAAGTAGGGAATCCCCTTTTCCCGGGCATACTGGGCGGCTCGGATTTTTCCCTCGATGCCCCGATTCCCGAAACCGCCGGGAACGAGGATCCCTTCGGCCCCCTGCAGCATTTTTTCGGGACCTTCCTTTTCAACCCCCTCCGAATCAACGAATTGGAGATTGACCCGCAATCGGTTGGCGATTCCCCCGTGGACCAGGGCCTCGTTCAAAGATTTGTAAGAGTCCTTGAGGTGGACGTATTTTCCCACGATAGCGATGTCTAAGCTCCCCCTGGGGTTCTTGACAGACTGGACCACTTCTTCCCATTTTTCCAGGAGGGGAGCCCGGGTCCAGATGTTCAACAGCTGGACGACCTTTTCGTCGAGCCCTTCCCGATGGAAGAGAAGGGGGACCTCGTAGATGGATTCCACATCCTTGGCCGTGACCACCGCGTCCCGCTCCACGTTGCAGAAAAGAGAGATCTTGGCTTTGATGTCGGGGGGGAGGGGCTGCTCGGTACGGCAGATCAGGATGTCCGGCTGGATTCCGATCTCCCGGAGTTTCATCACGCTGTGCTGGGTGGGCTTGGTTTTCAGTTCTCCCGAGGTTTTGATGTAGGGGACCAGGGTCACGTGAAGGTAGATCGCGTTCTGCCGCCCCAGGTCCGTTTTGAGCTGTCGAATGGCCTCCAAGAAAGGCAGCGATTCGATATCCCCCACCGTTCCCCCCACCTCGATGATGGCCACGTCGGCATCGTCGGAGATGGCCAGAATGTTGCGCTTGATCTCATCGGTGATGTGGGGAATGACCTGGACCGTGGCGCCCAGGTAATCTCCCCTCCTCTCTTTGGTGATCACCGCATAGTAGACCTGCCCGGTGGTCAGGTTGTGCCGCCGGGTCAGGCGGGCCGAGGTGTAGCGCTCGTAATGGCCCAGGTCGAGGTCCGTCTCCGCCCCGTCGTCCAGGACGAATACCTCCCCGTGCTGGAAAGGATTCATGGTCCCCGGGTCCACGTTGATGTAGGGGTCGAGCTTTTGCAGGGTGACTTTCAACCCCCGGCACTCCAAAAGAGCGCCGGTGGAGGCGGCGGTCAGGCCCTTTCCCAGGGACGAAAGGACTCCTCCGGTGATAAAGATGAATTTCGTCCTGCCGGCTGGATTCTTCGTTTCCTTTATGTCCACGAGCGTATTCGATTCCTCGGAGAATAATTTCAAAGGAGCCGTTCCTGCGGAAAAAGCTGGGCCTGTTGGCCCATATGCCCGGCCGCCAGGGGAGTGGCTCTCCTTCCCCGCGGGGTTCGGTCCAGGAATCCCACCTGGATCAGGTAGGGCTCGTAGACGTCTTCCAGGGTGTCCTTTTCCTCGTTCACCGCCACGGCCAGCGTATCCAGACCCACCGGGCCTCCGTTGAATTTTTCCAAGAGGGTCAGGAGGATCTTCCGGTCCATCTTGTCCAACCCCTTTTCGTCCACCTCGAGGAGCTTCAAAGCCTGGTCGGCCACGGCCCGGTCGATCTTGCCTTCGGCCTTGACCTGAGCGAAGTCCCGCACCCTTCGGAGCAGACGGTTCGCCACCCGGGGAGTTCCCCGCGACCTCTTGGCGATCTCCTGCGCTCCGGAAGGGTCGAGTTCCACATTCAGGATGCGGGCGGAGCGCAGGAGGATTTTCTCCAGCTCCGCGGGCGAGTAGAATTCCAGGCGGAAGCTGATCCCGAACCGGTCCCGCAAGGGAAAGGTCAGAAGGCCGGCCCGGGTGGTCGCCCCTACCAGGGTGAAAGGGGGAATGCTCAACTTGATGGACCGGGCGCTGGGCCCTTGGCCGATGAGGATATCGATCTGAAAATCCTCCATGGCCGGATACAGAATTTCCTCCACCACGTGGTTCAGGCGGTGGATTTCGTCGATAAAGAGGATGTCCTGTTCCTTGAGGTTACTGAGGATGGCCGCCAGGTCTCCCGGCCGTTCGATGACCGGGCCGGAAGTGGCCTTGACGTTGACCCGCAGCTCGGAAGCGATGATATAGGCCAGGGTGGTCTTTCCCAGGCCGGGGGGTCCGCTGAAGAGAACATGGTCCAGGGCCTCCCCGCGGCTCTTGGCCGCCTCCACGAAGACCCGTAGATTGCTCTTCACTTCCTCCTGCCCCACGTACTCTTCCAGTGTGCGGGGCCGCAGGTTGACTTCGCTCCGCAGGTCCTCCTCGATAACCTCGGGTTGGACTCGCCGCACGGCAGGAGAGTTTTTTTCTTCCTCGTCGGGAGGGATTTTGGGAGATTTTTTCCGGCTGGTCATAGGTTCAAAGAGTGGCCAAAATCCTCAGACTCTCCTTCAGGGCCATTTCCAGGGTCAAATCCGGGGTCTGCCGGAACACGCTTTCCACCGCCTTCTCGGCGGGCGCCTTTTTATACCCCAAGTTCAAGAGAGCGGACAGGACATCTTCCGCGCGTCCATCCGCGGGCCTCGGTTCGGCGGGCTGCGGGGTCCATCGGAGGCCGATTTTTCGAGCCTTTTCCTGGAGGTCCACCACCATCCTCTCGGCCATCTTTCGCCCAATCCCGGGAACGGACTGAAGGCGGTTCATGTCCCGCTGGTCCAAAGAATGGAGGAGCTCCTCCGGGGCGATCCCCGAAAGGATGTTCAGGGCCAGCTTGGGGCCGATCCCGGAAACTCCGATCAGGATTTGGAAAAGCTCTTTTTCCAGCGGGCGGGAAAAACCGAAGAGCTGGAGGGCGTCCTCCCGAACGTGGGTATGGGTGTGGAGGGTTACGGTTTGCTCCGGGTCGGGAATTTCATAGAAAGTGGTCAGGGAAACAAAAATCTGGTAGCCCAGGCCGTTGGCCTCCACCACCACCGAGCCCGGTTCCTTATGAAGAATGCGTCCCCGAATCTGGGCAATCATGGAAAGGCTCCCAGGTCTTTCTCTGTCCACCTCGCCGATCGGCGCCGTTCCTTTCGGGGGTCTTTCAACATTGCTTCTTGCAGGGAAGTCTTCAGGGGAAGAGAATGGGCCAGGCAAAGGGCCACGGCCAGCGCGTCGGCCGCGTCGGCGCTCAAAACCTGGCGGATTCCCAGGATGGAACGGACCATGGTCTGAATCTGCCCTTTATCCGCCCGGCCATAACCCACCACGGCCTGTTTAACCTCCAGGGGGCTGATCTCCTGGACTTCCAGGCCCGTTTCAGCCGCCGCCAGGAGCGCGGCGCCCCGGGCCTGCCCGAGGAGCATGGCGCTCTTCACGTTTTTTCCGAAAAAAGGACGCTCCACCGCCATGAATCGGGGTTTCGCGCTTTCAATGAGTCGGGTGAGGCCGCAAAAAATCTGCCGCAGGCGGGAAGCAACCGAAGTTCCCCGGGGCCGAAGAACTCCGCTCTCGCAATAGAGGGGGGAACCCTGTTTTGGGATTTCGACGAGGCCGAAACCCGTACTTCCCATCCCCGGGTCTACGCCCAAGATACGGATGCCTTCGACCCGTCCCCCCGGGACGTAGGGCCGGGAACCGGGGGCCGTGCCCCTATGCACTGAGCTGCTCCATCTCCGCATCAGGGATGTCGAAATTGGCGTACACATGCTGGACGTCGTCCGAATCCTCCAGACTTTCCATGAGGCGGAGCATCTGCTGGGCTTCTTTACCCGCCAGCTTGACCGTTGACTGGGGAACCATGGTGATCTCGGCCAGAACGGGTTTGAGCTGGGCCTGGTCCAGGGCTTTTTTGACCTTCTCGAAATCGGCCGGATCGCAGACCACTTCGAATTCTTTTTCCGTTTCCCGCACGTCCTGGGCTCCGGCGTCGAGGGCGACATTCATCAGCTTCTCTTCATCCACTTTCTCTTTTTCGAAAACGATCAGCCCCTTTTTTCCGAACATCCAGGAAACGCAGCCGGCCTCGCCCAGGTTGCCGGCATTCTTCGAGAAGATGTGCCGGATGTCCGCCACCGTCCGTTTTCGGTTGTCCGAAAGAATTTCCACCAGAACGGCCACTCCCCCGGGCCCGTAACCCTCGAAGGTCGCCTCTTCGTAGGCTACTCCGGGAAGCTCTCCCGTGCCCTTCTTGATGGCCCGGTCGATATTGTCCTTGGGCATGTTCTCCGCCTTCGCGGCGGCGATCGCACTCCGCAGGCGCGGGTTTCCACTCGGGTCCCCCCCGCCGGTGCGGGCGGCCACGGTGATCTCTTTGATCAGCTTGGTGAA
Organism: Syntrophaceae bacterium; assembly: GCA_013388675.1. Classification (GTDB taxonomy): domain Bacteria; phylum Desulfobacterota; class SM23-61; order SM23-61; family SM23-61; genus SM23-61. The sequence goes on from JACAEW010000073.1 coordinate 29,418, forward strand.
GATTTTTCCCCGCTTGGCATCGGCCGCGCCCTTCTTGTGCTTGATGGTGCTCCATTTCGAGTGGCCGGACATGGCTCACCTCTCCCCTTCATTTTTTTTGATTTATATTTTATATCACAAGGCGGGGGGCATTGCAAAAGCAAAAAAGGGGGCGCCTCACTTCACCTCTTCAATCTTCACGACGTTCTCGTACTCGGAAAAAAAGGGGATTCTCCACCCGTATTTCTTGATTTTCACCGTCCTCCCCTTCAGCCGCACCGCTTCATTCTGGATGGTTCCAGAGTCGAACTTGAACCGGTACCAGGCGTCGTAGTTGACGAAGGGACGGTATTCGGTGGCGATCATGAACCGCCCGTCCACCTTGGTTAAGTGAGCGTCGGTAATCCTGGTCTGGACCGTATCGGCGACGAAATAGCTGTAAAGGACCAGGAGGATACAGGCGGCAATCCCGATCAGAATGGCCATAAACTTGGGACTCTTAAAAAAATTCAGCATAACGCCCCCCTTCATGCCGATGACCCGAGCGACAAACGGTCGATTTGAACCAGCTTCCAAAGCAAATGGATGCCGAACACGGCTCTATATAAATCACTGCTGATGAACTCGTAAAAAGTCTTCTAAGTCGTCACCCCGACGAAAGCCGGGGCCCAGAACTGATGGAAATGAATGGATTCGGGCTTTCGCCGGAAGGTATTGGAATTTGACTTTTTACGAGATCATCAATATTCGCCTCTTGCAACCTTCTCCTGGAGGATTTAAGCGGAAGTTTATCTGAAGCGCGAGAGGATGTCAATTCGCTCTCAAAAGGCGGATATTGAGGCATGGCCCCTTTTCTACTCGCAAAAAAGCCCTTCCTCGAATCAACGAAGAAGGGCCTTGAAAAATTCCGGCGGCGTCCTACTCTCCCACACAGTTACCCATGCAGTACCATCGGCGCTGGAGGGCTTAACTTCTGTGTTCGGAATGGGAACAGGTGTGACCCCTCCGCTATCGCCACCGAAAACGGAAAAAAAGTGACAATTCCATATTTGCAGCCTCAAAAAACTCAGGAGATTATGGCCAAGCCGCACGACCCATTAGTACCAGTAAGCTCAATCCGTTACCGGACTTACACCCCTGGCCTATCAACCTTGTGGTCTACAAGGGGTCTTTAGCTCCGGTGTCTCCACCGGAAAGGGATATCTAATCTCGAGGGGGGCTTCCCACTTAGATGCTTTCAGCGGTTATCCCTTCCGAACATAGCTACCCAGCGCTGCCCCTGGCGGGACAACTGGCACACTAGAGGTTCGTCCATCCCGGTCCTCTCGTACTAGGGACAGCTCCTCTCAAATATCCTACGCCCACGTCAGATAGGGACCGAACTGTCTCACGACGTTCTAAACCCAGCTCACGTACCGCTTTAATCGGCGAACAGCCGAACCCTTGGGACCTACTTCAGCCCCAGGATGCGATGAGC
>JACAEW010000186.1 GCA_013388675.1 Syntrophaceae bacterium
GAATCACGTACTTTTCGAACGAAGCCCATTTATATCATCGGTCTTTTCTGCGAAATCTGCGGATAAGGGGTTCCCCCATCAGGTTTTCCTCAGCCTCGCGGCGAAGAAACCGTCCATCCGCCCCGGTTCATCCACGACCCTTTCCGGGTAGGTGCGGAAAAAACCATCGGCGGAGATCAGGGGACCCATAAAAAGCCGGGCCTCCGGGGACAGGTCCTCCCTTTGAAAACCGGGGTGTTTGGCCAAAAAGGCTTCGACCACTTTTTCGTTTTCTTCCGGGGTCATGGTACAGGTACTATAGACCAGGACGCCCCCGGGTTTCAACCAGGAATGGGCCTGTTCGAGGATGGCCGCCTGGACCTTGGAGAGGCGGGCAATATCTTCCGGCTTGCGCCTCCATTTCGCTTCCGGGTTCCGGTGTAAGGTCCCCAACCCGGTGCACGGGGCATCGACCAGGATTCGATGGAAATCCATTCCCTTGGGAAAGGGCAGCGGCTGGGTTGCATCCCCTTCCATGACCAGCACATTGACAACCCCCAAGCGGCGGCAATTCTCTTGGATGAGTTTTATTTTGCTGGCAATGAGGTCCAGGGCATAGACCTCGCCCCGATTCTCCATGAGCTGGGTGATGTGCGTCGTTTTTCCTCCGGGGGCTGCGCAGACATCCAGAATGCGCTCTCCGGGCCGGGGCCCGAGGAGATAGGGGATCATTTGGGACGATTCGTCCTGGATGAAATACATTCCCCCCTGGAATAAGGTATCCTTCGCCAAGTCCGGGGACTTGGCGAGAGTCAGGCCATCGGGAGAATAGATGGTGGTTTGCGCGGGGATTCCCTCCTCCAGAAGCCTTTCCTGGAGGTCTTTGCGGGTGATCTTCAGGGTATTCGTTCGGATGGTAAAGGGGGGCTTCCGGTTGTTGGCGGCGCAGACCCGAAGAGCCGCCTCCGGGCCGAACTCCTTGACCCAGCGTTCCGCCAACCAGCGGGGGTGGGAAAGAAACTGAACGATATGATCGACCGGCCTTTCCGCAAAAGAAGGAAAAAAATCTCGATTTTTATTCCGGATGACCGACCGGAGGAGGGCGTTAACGAAGCCGGCAATGCTCCGGTTCTTAAAGATCGCTTTGGCCAGGCGGACCGATTCGTTCACCGCCGCCGATTCCGGCACCCGGTCCATGAACAGGACCTGATAAGCCCCCAGACGAAGAAGTTGCAAGAGGCGAGGATCGACCTTTTTATCCCGTGAATTTAAACCCTGCTGCAGGTGGACATCCAGCCTTCCGCGCCAGCGAAGGGTTCCCATGACCATCTCGGAAATCATGGCCCGGTCCAGGGGTTTCAGGTCGGGGGACTCACAAAAGGCTTGGTCGAGGGCCCAATCGGCAAACGAGGAAGAACGGTCTATTTCCTGGAGGATTCTCCAGGCCCACATGCGAACCGGGTCGTAGGGCAGCGAATTTCCCATCGGGGGACCCTCATCCCTCTCCCAGGCGAACCCCGCCGGGAAGGGGATTCCCCCGGAGGAATTCAGCCGCCCCCATGCGGGGGCGGTTTTCCGCCTGGATTTCCCGGACAAGAAGAAACCCGCCCGGGACGGCGATTCGCAGCCCCTCGCCCGAAGCCTCAAGGACCGTCCCGGGAGGCTCTTTGACTTCTCTTTCCATCAACCGGGGCCGAAAGAGCTTGAGAGTTCGTCCGGAAAAACGGGTAAAAGCCCCGGGGAAAGGATCGAAAGCGCGGATCAAGTTGAAGACCTGCCGGGCCGGATCGGTCCAACAGATTCTTCCTTCCTCTCTTTCAATTTTCGGGGCATAGCTGGCCCGGGAATGATCTTGGGGCCGGGGCGTTATCGTGTTTCTTTCCAACCCCTCCAGGGTGCGCAGGAGCAGGGCGGCGCCGATCCGCGAAAGGCGGTCCTGCAGGCTTCCGGCGCTGTCTTCTTCGCCGATCTCCGTTTCTTCGGTGAGAAGAATCGGTCCGGTGTCCATTCCCGGGTCCATGAACATCGTGGTGATTCCGGTGCGGGATTCTCCCCCCAGGATCGCGCGGGCAATGGGGGCGGCCCCGCGGTATTTGGGCAGCAGGGACCCGTGAACATTTACGCATCCCCGGGGAGGAACGGCCAATACCGCGGGGGAAAGAATCTGTCCGTAGGCCACTACAACCATGAGTTCGGGCCGGAGAGCTTCCAGGATCTTCAAAAAGGCCGGGTCGCGAACCTTTTCGGGTTGATAGATTGGGAGGGAGGCTTTCAGTGCGATGGCCTTAACCGGAGAGGGAATCATCTTTTGCCCCCGCCCCCGGGGGCGGTCCGGCTGGGTTACAACCCCCATCAGTTCATGGGAAGAGGCCAAGAGGGCTTCCAGCGAAGGGCGGGCGAATTCGGCAGTACCCAGGAAGAGGACCTTCAATCGCGGCTTTCCTCATTCTCTTTCTTTCGGAGCTTTTTCTTGATCAGCCTTCTTTTGAGCGGGCCGATCCGGTCGATGAAGAGGATGCCGTTCAGATGATCGATCTCATGCTGCAAGGCGACGGCCAAGAGGCCCTCCGCTCCCTTTTCCATCATTTCCCCATCGAGGTTGAGAAAACGAACGAGCACCTTCTGGTTCCGTTTCACCTCTTCATTGCAATCGGGCACGCTCAGGCAGCCTTCATCCCAGGTGCATTCCCCTTCGGCGGAGAGGATCTCGGGATTGATGAGCACCATCAGGTTTTTGGGCTCGTTGGCCGGCGTCACGTCGATCACCGCCAGGCGAAGAGGAACTCCCACCTGGTTGGCGGCCAGGCCGACGCCCGGGGCGGCGTACATGGTCTCGGCCATGTCTTCGACCAGCCTGCGGATGGAATCGTCTATCTTCTGAACCGGTTTGGCCTTTTCCTTCAAGACCGGATGGGGAAATCGCACAATCGGCAGGACAGCCATGATTTTTTATAGCATATGGACCGGGTCCACATCAACGATCAATTTCACTCCGCGCCCGGGCATTTCGGTCTCGATTTGCGTCAGAAGCTTTTCGACGAAAGTGTGGAGCGAATTCCAGGATTTTCCTTTGAAGAGCATTTGGTAGCGATGCCTTCCCTTGAGTTTTCCCAGGGGTGACCGGACCGGGCCAAGAACCTCCAGGTGCCTTGCGAGTTTCGGGTCCTCCAGGAATTTTCGCTGGACCAGTTCTTCCAGGGCTTGGGCGAACCGGGCGATCCTTTTTTCCGAATTATCTTCGAACCGCAGGTTGATCAAACGGACAAAAGGCGGGTAGTTCATCTGCCGGCGCAGTTCAAGCTCCTGCTCGAAGAAAGCGGCGTAGTCCTGCCCCCGGGCCATTTGGATACTGTAGTGAGTGGGGTTATAGGACTGAATGAATACTTTTCCCGGCAGGTGGCCCCGTCCCGCCCTCCCGGCGACTTGGGTGAGGAGTTGGAAGGTACGTTCAGCGGCCCGAAAATCGGGGAGGTTCAGGGAGAGGTCCGCGGCCAAAACACCGACCAGGGTAACCCGGGGAAGGTCATGCCCTTTGGTGATCATCTGGGTTCCCACGAGGAGATTTACCTCTCCCCTTCGCAGCTGTCCCAGGATTTTCTGGTGGGACCCCTTGCGGGTGGTGGTGTCGCGGTCCATGCGGATCACCGGGACCTGGGGCAGCATCTTTTTGATCTCCCCCTCCAGGCGCTGCGTTCCGCTGCCGAAGAGGAAGAGGCCGGAGGAGGCGCATTGGGGGCAGCGATCGGCGGCATAAAGAGTGTGGTCGCAGTAATGGCAGCGGAAGGTCCTGTCCGGCAAGTGATAGATCAGGGAGACGCTGCAGTTGGGGCATCGGTAGGTAAAACCGCAATCCCGGCAAAGGGCAAAGGTGGAAAAACCCCTCCGGTTCAGGAAGAGAAAGGCTTGCTCCCCCCTGGCCACGGTTTCCTGCAGGGCCTCCCGCAAAGGCCTGGAGAAGAGGGGCCTCTCTCTCCCTTCCCCCTGTTCGGATCGCATGTCCAATACCCGAATTTCGGGAAGAGGCCGGCTGTCGATCCGGTTGGGAAGCGATAAAAGACGGAATTTCCCCTGCCGGGAATTATGGTAGGACTCCAGCGAAGGAGTGGCGGACCCCAGAACCACCACGGCGTCTTCCATTTTGCCCCTGACCAATGCAAGGTCCCGGGCATGGTAGCGAACCTTACCCTCCTGCTTGTAAGAAGGGTCGTGCTCTTCGTCCACGATAATGATTCCCGGCGATTCCAGGGGGGCGAAGATCGCCGACCGGGCCCCGATCACCAATTTGGCCAAACCTTTTTTGACCTTTCGCCACTCGTCGTAACGCTCCCCGGCGGATAGGCCGCTGTGGAGAAGGGCCAAGGGATGGGCGGTACGCGACCGGAAATAGGCCACCAGTTGTCCGGTCAGGGAAATCTCCGGAACCAGGAGGAGGGCCTGCCGTCCCCGGGAAAGGGTTTCCTCGATGGCCCGAAGGTAAACCTCGGTCTTGCCGCTCCCGGTAACCCCGTGGAGGAGAAAGGCCTGGTATTTTCCCCGGTCAAGGGCAGCGACAATCTCCCGAAGAGCTCCTTTTTGATCGTCGGTGAGAAGAGAAGGGGGTCCGTCGATCCAATCCTCCAGCCCCTCCCCGGAGGGCTGGCGAAAGGCCCCTTGGGAAACGATTTCTACAAGCCCATGGGCTTTTAATTTGGCCAGCACCGCCGATGCATTTTTGAAGCGGGCCTTCAATTCCGCCACGGGAATCTCCGGGGCGGTTTGGAGAAACGCGACGACCTCCCTTTGTCTTCCCGTAAGGGGAACTTCCCCATGAAAGGGCCGAAGCCGCACCCAGGGTACCTTCTTTTCCCTGACCGCCGGCGTTTCCAAGTCCTCTGCTTTTCCTACCCAGCCTTTTTCCCCCATCCTGCTCAGCAGGCCCCGGATGGGGGCGGAGAATTTCCTGCGCAGGAGAGCGGATGAAATTCCCTCCTTACCCTTTTTCGCCAATTCCGCCAGGACCCGCCTCTCCATGGAATCAGGCTCCAGAACATCCATGATTGCGGTTCCTTTTTCCGTCAGGAAAAGGGTTTCCTTGGAGCGGGTCAGGGTCCCCGCGGGAAGGGAATTCTTGAGCACCGCGCCCACGGGCTGCAGGTAATAAGAGGATGTCCAAAGAAGAAAACCGAGCAATCGGGGGGATAGGGAGAGATCGTCATCCAGAATCTCCCGGACGGGAAGAATGGCGGCGTGGGTGGGAAGGGTGAGCGCCGGACCCAGGACAAAACCGGTCAAGAATCGCCGGCCCAGGGGAACCAGGACTCTTTTCCCCCGGCAGGGGGGCTCCCCCAGCTCCGCGGGGACTTCGTAAGTAAAAGTCTTGCGTACGGGCAGGGGGAGGGCAACCTCGATGTATTGCCGGGAAGCGGGCATCTTTTTAAAAAAGTTTCGGGTGAGGAACCCTAGAAATCCCCCTTGATCCCCCTTTTTCAAACGGGGAATTTCGCTTTGATTTCCCGAAATCAATCAAAAAAGCTCACCTCCCTTTGAAAAAAGGGAGGCCGGGAGGGATTTTTGGGGAAGCCTTTTTCGATAGCTAAACAGTCAAGAACCTTGAACCTTGAAGTTCGAAACTAAGCCGCCGGCAGGGGAAAGCGAATGACGAAGGTGGTCCCCTGGCCCGGGCGGTTGATCACTTCAATTTCTCCTCCATACCGGGTGACGATTTTATGGGTAATGGCCAGTCCCAGGCCGGTCCCCTCCTGTTTGGTGGTGAAGAAGGGGTTGAATATATTCTCCAGGTTTTCCTGGGGAATCCCCCCTCCCGTGTCTTCCACTTCGACCTGCAGCCAGTCTTTTTCCTGCTTGCGGGCAAGGGAGGTCCTGACCGAAAGCTGGCCGCCGCTTCCCATGGCCTGGACGGCATTGACGAAGAGGTTGAGAAAGACCTGCTTCAGCTGCTGGGGATCGCTGACCAGCGGGGGCAAATTGGGGGCCAGGTCCCGATTTACGGAAATATGGCCTTCCAGAAATTCCCCTTCCAGAATGGAAAGAGAGTCCTCGAGGACGCGGTTTAAGTCCTGACGGCCGGAAGGCGGGGGCAGGTCCCGGGAAAAGACCAGGGTCTGGTTGAGGACGTTTTCCAGCCGATTCACTTCTTTAAGGACGATGCGCATGTACTTCTTCTCGGAGGAGTTCTCCTTCAGGTTTCGCTCCAGGCGGCGGGCAAACCCCCCGATGGAGACCAGCGGGTTTTTGATTTCGTGGGCGATGGAGGCCACCACCTCCCCCAGGGCGGCCAGTTTTTCGGATTGAATCAGGCGGTTCTGGGTGTTCAGGAGCTGGGAATTGATCTCCTGAAGGTTGCTGTACAGGCGCGAGTTTTCGATGGCCATGGCGGCCTGATTGGCCAGCAGGTTCAAAAATCCGATGTCCATCTCGGTGATCGGCCTCTCCGACAGGCGATTGTCCACGGCGATGAGGCCGATGGCTTTTTCCTTGGCGATGAGGGGGACTGAGGCGAAGGCCTTGCTGTCGAACCAGCGGAGGATTTCGGGGTTCACTTCAGGGTTGTTCAGCGCATCCTGGATGTTAAAAGAGCGTCCTTCCCGTAGGGTCTTGATCAGGAGGGAGCGCTTTTCCTCCAAAGACACCCGGACTTGGCGGACGCGGTTGTCATAGGGGGTTTCGGCCAATTCCTCGGGGATGACCCAGTCGGGGGAGAAAGGGGAGTGGCTCTCCAGCCTTTTTCGCCAGGCTTCCGCCTGTGCCAGGCTTGCCGGGCCGACGCCCATCATGCCCCGAAGGACGTTCTCCTTCTCGTCGATCAGGAACAGGGCCGCCCGATCGAAACCCAGCCGGCTCCCCAGGGTGATCGAAAGAAGGATGATGCGCAGCAGCCGGTCCAGGTTGATCGTGGTGAGCATGGCCCGGGAGATTTCGTAGAGAAGAAAGAGCTCCCTTAAGTTCCGTTCCTTTTCTTTGGCCAAGGTCTCCGCCCGGTGCATGACGATGGAGTTCTCGATGGCCACGGCCACCTGGGAGGCCATGGTGAACAGGAGGTTCTTATCCTCTTCCTCGAAGACCTTCCCTTCCCTCCCTTCCTGGCGGTAGCTGAAGAGGGTCAGCGTGCCGATGGTCTTGGATTGAGTGATCAGGGGGACGCAGACCACGGACCCGATGCCCGGCGGAAGCCCCTTGAAGGAGTAGGGGGAGGTTCGGCTCTCCCGAAGGACAATCGGCTCGCCGGTCAGGACCACGGTGCCCACCAGTTCTTCCCCCAGGACCAGCGGCGTCAGGAGGCTGTCCCCTTCCTCGATCCCATAGGAAGAAACCAGCTTCATCAACCCGGAGTCCTCGTCGAGAAAATGGATGAGGCTGCCGTCGGCCTGGAGAACCTTGGCGCTGCTGAGGGAAATTCGGCGGAGCAATTCCCCCAGGTCCAGGGTGGAGGTGATGGCCACGCCGATGGCGTGAAGGGTGCTCAGCTCGGCAATCCGCTTCTTGGCCTGGAGGGAAACCTGGCTGCTTCTTAGGGTTCCGCAGAGCTGCCTGTCGATGGCCAGGAAGGTCTCTTTTTCTTCCTCGGAAAGCTGGCGGGGTTCGTTTCCCAGGAGGGCAAGGACGCCATAGGGGGAGATATCGTCGAAGATGGGGAAAAAGCCCAGGAATCGAAATTCGGCGAAGGCCGGCGGAAGGGGCGGCGAAAACAGGGACAGCTGCGCGCTGTCCGGGATGAGAAGGGGTTTTTTTTGCGCGATGCAGTCCGCCAGAGGGCCTTCCTCCTGGGGGGCACTCATATCCGGGGGGAAAGCGGTCAGTTTGCCGCTGACCGACTTCAAGAAAAAACGGCGCTGGTTGGGGTCCCAAAGAAAGAGGGCGCAAAGGGACAGGGAGAATTCGTGAGCCAGCAGGCCTACCAGGTTCTGCAAGCGCCGATCCACCTCGACGGGGGCATTGGTAATTTCAATGACCCGGGAAAGGATTTCAAAGGGGCTCATGGCTCGGTCTTGGCAGTCCTCTTTTTGGCGAGCGTCTTTTCATAGACCCGGATGTATTCGCCCGCTGAGTGGGCCCAGGAAAAATCCTCGGCCATGCCCCGGATCATCAGCTTTTCCCACGCCGTCCGGTTGGGGTACACCTGAAGGGCCCTTTTGACCGCCTCCAGAAGGCTGGAGGAACTGTATTCCTTGAATTTGAACCCGGTCCCCTCCCCGGAGAGGGGGTTATAATCCTGGATGGTATCATCCAACCCCCCCGTGGCCCGCACGACGGGGACGGTCCCATATTTTAGGCTGTAGATCTGATTCAAACCGCAGGGCTCATAGAGCGAGGGCATCAAAAACATATCCGCCCCGGCCTCGATTTTATGCGCCAGGGTGTTGTCAAAGGCGATGCGAATCCCCGCCCGATGGGGATACTTCTGTCCGATCTTCTGAAAAAGAAGGTGATACTCCTCCTCCCCCGTGCCCAGAAGGATGAACTGGACCCCCAGGTCCAGGAGGGGTTCAATGATGGGAGCCAGGATGTCGAAACCTTTCTGATCGGTGAGCCGCGAGATCATCCCGATCAGGGGAATTTGGGGGTCCACCTTCAGGTAAAATTCCTGCTGGAGGTCGGCCTTGCAGGCCTTTTTTCCGCTCAGGTCCGAGGAGTCGTATTTTTCCTTGATGAAACGGTCCTTGGCCGGGGACCATTCTTCGTAGTCCACCCCGTTGAGAATCCCGTAGAGGTCCGCTTTCCGGTCCCGCAGGACCCCGTCCAGCCCCGCCCCGTACTCCGGGGTTTGGACCTCCTCCATGTATTTCCGGCTGACGGTGGTCACCGCATCAGAAAAAACGATGCCCCCTTTCAGGAGGTTCAGCTTTCCGTAATATTCAAGGGCCCGGGGGGTGAAAAGGTCCCAGCCCAGGTTCGTAAGGTGCATGTCGTAATGCCAGAAGAGCCCCTGATAGCCGATGTTGTGGATCGTGAACACCGAGGCCGCGCGGGCCAGGGCGGGGGACCAGCGGTACAGGGTTTTCAGATACACCGGAATGAGCCCCGTCTGCCAGTCGTTGCAGTGGAGGATGTCGGGGTTCAACTCCAGGGCCGCCTCCACGACCGCCCGGGAAAAGAAAATAAAGCGTTCGGCGTTATCCTCGAAATCGCCGCTGGGGGTCCCGTACAGCTGTTCGCGGTCGTAGTAAGAATCCTGGCGGAGGAGCAGGACCCGCAGTCGGGGGGACGGGTCCAGGGCATACACTTCGCAGGGGATCACTTTCTGGGAAATGGGAACCTTCAGCACCATTCCGGTCCGGACCGCCGGGAACCGCTTTTCGTCAATCGCGCGGTACTTGGGAAGCAGAAGGCGGACCTCGTGTCCCATCTGGGCCAAGGCCCGGGGTAGGGCGCCGGAAACATCCGCCAGGCCGCCCGTCTTGGCGTAGGGAACGGCTTCGGGGGAAGCAAACAGGATTTTCATTTTCTCCTCCTCACGGGGCCAGTTCCCGCAGGTATTTGGCCGCTTCTTCCGGCGGCGTAGGATTGATAAAAAACCCCGAGCCCCATTCGAAACCGGCGAACTTGGTCAACTTGGGAATGATCTCAAAGTGCCAGTGATAATACTCCAGGGTCCTTTCATTGAACGGAGTGGTGTGCAGGGTAAAATTGTACGGGGGAAAGTTTAAGGCCTTCTCCAGCCGCTTCAAGGCTTCCTGAAAGATCCAGGAGAGAGACTGGATTTCGTGGACCTGGCACTCTTCGAAAAAAGAGCTGTGCCGCCGGGGAAGGACCCAGACCTCGAAGGGGGAGAAGGAGGCGAAGGGGGCGATGGCGATGAACTCCCCGTTCTCCAAAACGATTCGCTCTCCCTGCTGCAATTCCTGGCGGACGATATCGCAGAAGATGCACCGCTCTTTGTAGCGGAAATATTCCCTGGCACCGGCCATCTCTTCCATGACCAGGTGGGGAACGATGGGAAGGGCGATGAGCTGCGAATGGGAATGCTCCAGGGTGGCTCCCGCGGCCTCCCCATGGTTTTTGAAGAGCATGGCATATCGAAGGCGGGTGTCCCTTCTAAGGTCCAGCATCCGGTCCCGGTAAGACCAGAGGACCTCCTCGAAGGCTTTGGGGGCCAGGGTGGCCAGGCTTTCGTGATGGTGGGGGGTTTCGATGATCACTTCGTGGGCCCCGATCCCGCTCATTTTATCGTAAAGCCCGACGCCCTCCCGGAAGATCTCCCCTTCCACGCGCAGGGCAGGGAATTTATTGGATACCACCCGGAGCCGCCAGCCGGGGCCGTTCCGGTGGCTTCCATCCTGCCGAAAGGCCAGAATCTCCGGGGGCGTCTTGTCTTCGTTCCCGGGACAAAAAGGGCAGAATCCGTCTTTTGGTTTCACCTTCTGGAACCCGAAATCGGATGGCCTTTTTCCTCTCTCGGTGGAGATGATAACCCACCGTCCGGTTACGGGGTCCTTACGCAATTCGGGCATGCAATCCTCCTCGCTCGTATCAATTTAGGTCTTCGAAAAACATACCAGGCCATGCCCATTCAGCCAGCCATCGCTGAAATCCGTCCCATTTCCCTTTCAAAGGGATGGGGCCGCGGGGATTTCCGGGGAATCCCCGAAGAGGGCCAAAGGCCTATTTTTCCAAAAGTCAAAGTGCTGCCGCATATCTATTTTAAGCCTTTCTTTGGATTTTCTCGATTTCTTTCTGCCCGGGAAGGATTCCTTCCAGGGTCACCTGGATCCCCAGGGTTTTGCCCTCATCCGGTTTCAAGGAAAAGGGCCAATGAAAGAGAAGGACGGTTCCTTGATAGGTCTTCTGAATCCCGCCTTCCCCCCGGGAAACCGTCTCCAGGGGAAAGCGCCAGAGCTGTCCCCCGGGAGAAAGGCCCAAAGAAATCTCGAACCCCTCCGCCTCGTCGCGCAGGCGAAGATGGTCCACTCGGGCAATGGCCCCGACGGAACAGAGGCGGCGGTCCTCGACCCTAAGACCCGGAAAAAGGAAATATCTTTGGGGGTTGTCGCCCGCCAGAAGGGTTAGGTTCAACTCCACCCCGAACCAAAGCCCCACCTCCGCCGGGCCCCGGTTGGTGATCTCGTAGCCCACCTCCACGCAAGGTTTATCGCGATAGAAGAAAAATCTTTTGACCGTCTTCAGGGGAACTTGCCCCTCTCTTTTCCACAGACTGCCCGTGCGTTCCAGGGAAATGCGCAGGGTTCCCGCGCTGTCGGACCCTTCGATTCCCGTCAGGGTGTAGGGCTGATTGACGAAATCCCCCAGCTCCGGGTACTGGCAGCGGCGGAACTGGTCGAAGGTGGTCCCTTCGCCCAGGAAATGATCGAGAAAAGAATACCGGTCGTACCAGTCGTAGAAAAGGGCTTCCTCCGCCTCCTGGTGTTTGAAACGGGCGGATGGGTCCCCCGCACCGGCCTGGTTCTTTTTCAGCTTCCGGTGATAGGGTTCCGGCCTGCGGGTCAATACGTCCGTGAGGTTAAAGCGTTTGGGCCGGTAGTCCAGCTCGATCAGGCCCCCCCCGTAGCTCGGTTTGATTACGGCCCCGAGGTCCGGGGCGGTAACCAGGACCTCCGGTTGCAGGTCCTTATCCAGGTCGAAGATTTCATGGTGCAGGTATTTGCCGCACCCCCGTTCCAGGATTTCGGCCAGGCGTTCCGCGGCGATGAGATTCTGGTACACTCCATGGCGCAGGTAATTCAGGTGGAGCCCGCCGAAAAGGCCGTGCCAGTAGGCGCAACTGTCCTGGGCCCTCCACAGCGACCGAAGGGCCGGGGGAGGGGGGAAATCCTTGGGGGAGAGGAATTTGCCCTGCAGGGCGCGATGCACTCTCTGGCTGACCCGGAGCATTTTTTTATGCATATGGTTGCTCTCGGGGTATTTTACCAGAAAATTTTCCCAGATCCCTCCCCGAAGGTAGGGCCTGGATTTCTCATACCGTTTCTCCCGTTTCAACTCTTCCACCAGGTCTTCATAGGCCATGGCAGATAAGGCCGGCAGGGCCCATTCCATCATTTCGTCATAAGAGGCGGGTGGGAGGTACGCTCTCCCCTGGGGGGGGAAATTTTCCAAATACTCGCTGAAGGTAAGAAGGTGAACCCAGTCCTGGTTTTCTTCCAGGGCGTGAAGGAATTTTTCCAGCCATTTTTCCCCGTAAACCCAGCGATGAGTCCCCGGCCAGATTCCGAATTTCTCCCCGTCGTCGGCGTACGTCAGCGCCAGGTGGCCCAGGTCGGTGGCGTATCGACGCAGGATATCCAGCGTCTCTTCCGGGGGGCGAAAGGGGATGGCGTAACGCAGGCGCTTGTTGCTGGGGAAAACCGAAAGGGTGTGCCCCTCGCTTTCGGTGACGTAATATCCGAAAATGTCCTCATCGGGGAACCCGGCATAGCGGAAGTGGGAGTCATCCAAGATGGTGTACTTCAGCCCCAGGGGGGCCAGCATCCGGGGGAGGGTGGGGCTCCAGACTCTCTCGGCCAGCCAGAGGCCCCGAGGGGGGGCCTTAAACTTCTCCGTAAGGTATTGATTGGAAAGGCGGACCTGCCCGATTGCGTCCCGCTCGGGAATGGCCGGGAGAAGAGGCTCGTAGAAACCGCCGCTCAGGAGTTCGACCTGACCCCGATCGGTCAATGCCCGGATTCGGGTCATGAAGGTCGGCTGGTTCTCCTCCACCCATTCCCAGAGAGAGCCGCTGTAATGGAGGGAGATTCGGAACCCGGGGTGATTTTCCAGGGCCCTGAGAAAGGGGTCATAGGCCTCCTGCCAGCTGCGACGGAAGACCTCCTCCAGGTTGCCCACGGGCTGATGATTGTGCACGGCAAAAAGTAGGTTAATCGTTTTCATAGGATTGCACCCCTCCCCCCGAGGGAGAGCCAATTAGAATGCGGGCGAATCCCGGGGGGCTTCAAGGGATTGGGGCCCTGTCTTCAGCCCTTCCCCTACACCGAGAGTTTATCCCAGCCCGCTACTGCCACCTTCCCACCCTTTCGGTGAATCTTCAGGTCTGCCAATGAATCAATTCAAAATCCTGGTCCGGGATGAGGAACGAAACGAATCCTTGGCGGGGGTACCGTTCCGCGGTCAGGTTTCCCTTTTGCACCTGGATGCAGAATTGGACCTTTTCGCGGGCGTGAAACTGGAGCGACCGGAAAGGAATGGCGAGTTCCACGATTTTGCCCGTTTCAATCTGGGTGAGACGCTCTTTCAGGCGTGGCTCATCCCCATCCCGAGAATAAAGGTCAAAGTGGGCTTTCTTTCCGGGACCGAACTTAAAGGGGAAAACGATCTCCCATTTCCGGGGCTGGAAAAAGATGATATGAATGTCCAATTCATGGACCGATTCCGCTTTTCTCCAGATCGGGTCCAGGCGCAGGTAGAGCCGCTCCAGGTCGAAGCCGAAGTAAAAACCCGAAAGATAACCCTCCCCCCGGTACATGGAACCGCCGCCGGCTTTGGCCGAGAAATATCCCGCTTCCCGCCATTCGTAATAATGGGTGACCTGGCCGTCCAGGGAGGGGGAAACGAATCCCACCGGTTCCAGGGTGGGCTTCACTTCGTGGGGGGAGGAAATGGGAATTCTCAGGTAATCGGGAACTTCGGTCCCCAGCAACAGATGGACGTTGCTCAAATGCATGCGGAAAAGCCGGTCGAACTCCTCGTCGTTGTCGCTGCTGAAGTCATCGCCGAACCACCAGAACCAATCGCTTCCTTCGGCAATGTAGATTTCTTCCCAGGCGAGCTCTTTCTTCTCCGAAGGGAGATTCCGGTCCTTGGAGACGGCCTCCAGAAATCCTCGGGTTCGTTTCAGGCAATTCCAGGCCAGGTTGTCTTCCGGATGACCGATCCAGATGCGGAAGTTTTGTTCGATCCAGGAACCGGTGTGGAGGAAATCCAGGACCTCGCGGGGAGGGTCGGAAGCGAGATACTCCCCCACCTGCACGGTCTTTAGGGATGATTCCCGGGAGAGCCTTTCGCAGAGACCGTTCAAGAAAGCCTCCCCTCCGTCGGGATAATATTCCCAAGCGTTTTCCCCGTCCAGGGCGATCAGCACGATACCTTTTTGACCTTGGGGCAACGAGGAAGCGATGTTCCTCAGGTGGGCCACCAAATCATCCGCGGAGGCCTTGGGTGGGTTCTTGGAATAGGTAAACCCGATGAGGTCGGAGAGGTTGCGGTCGCGAAAGACAACGGCTACTTCAGCGCCCTGGTGACGGACCCGATAGGGACGGTAAAGGGCCGGCCGCCCGGTTCCCGCGGAAAGGGACCGGAAAAGAATGCCTTCATCGGTGGCCATCCAGCGGATGCCGGCCCGTTGCAGAAGGGGAACCATCTCCGGACACACCGACCCCTCCGAGGGCCACATCCCCGCCGGCCGGCTGCCGAAGGTTTTTTCATAAAAGGCCACCGCTTTCTGGATTTGAGCCTCTGCATCTTCGGGATGGGAAAAATGGCCCGGGAGAGCCACCCGCGGCATGGCCCGGGAGGCGTACTGCCAGTCCATTAAAAGAGGAAGAATGGGATGGTAGAAAGGGCTTACCGTGATTTCCACCTGGCCCCGGGAGCGGAGGGATTGATACGCAGGGATCAGCTTTTGGACGATTTCCTGCTGGGCTTGAAGCAAGGAGGCCTTTTCGGCCTCGGAAAAATCCCGGCCCTTTTTCAAGAGGCTTGGAAAAACCTCCTTCTCCTTTCTGGCGCGATGACCCGTCCAGGTCAGGTTGAACCAGACCTGCAGGTCCCGGAACTCCTGGGCGGTGAATTCCTGGAGCAGGTCATCCAAACGGTGCTCGGGAACTTTGGTGCCCCGTTTTCTCAGGAGGTCCCGGTACCGGGGGTAGGGATGGACCATATTCTCCCAGTAGCACATGAAAAAATTGGAAAGGAGGAATTTTTTTTCCTCCGGGCTTAGGTCCTCGGCACGCTTGCGGGAGTATTCCAGGAATACATCCTTGGCTTCGCCCCTCACATAGTCCTCGAGTTGGCGGACCAGCGAAGGGACCAAGTTGAAGGTCTGCCGGATGGCCGGGTAATCGGCCAGCAGGGAGATCATGTCATAATATCCTTTTAAGGCATGGAGCCGGACCCAGGGAAGGCTGTACTCCCCGGTCAAAGGGTCCCGGTAATAAGGCTGATGCATGTGCCAGAGAAACGCTACGTGAAGCATACCGATCCGATAATCAACGTTGATTATAGCAAATCGCGAATAGGAAACAACCCTAACAAGTACCCGGTCCACAGTTCAAGGGTTTCCAAAGGAAAAACGAGAGAGGAGGCCCATTTAAAAACTCGGCATGCCGGGCAAGGGGGGGTTATTGGGGGCGGGTTGGTTTGAAACCCAACCCTGCCAAATTGAGACCTGATTGAGAGCTGAAGATTAGGCCTATTAGATTTGTCCGATGCCGATCACAAGAATCTGGTTTTTGGGGGGCATTGTGTGCTATTTTGAGGGGCATAATTCTGATGTGCTCGCCCAAAGCCGCTTTTTAAAAGTCGGCTTTGTTCGAAAAGTACGTGATCCATGAATTTTAGGGAATCATTCGTCAATGGCCGGAGTCTCGCCCCGCAGCCGGGATTTTCTTTAAGATCCCGGTCCTGCCGGAAATCCCACCTGCTCCCCTTTATCAAAGGGGGGGTTGGGGGGGATTTCAGAGAGGGGTTGACCAAACAAGATTTCTTGCCCCATTTAAAGCTTTCTTTTTTTAAACGCCCGGGCGATGAACCACGCACTTTTCGAACAAAGCCAAAAAGTCTTCATTCCGGAAGCCGGAATCCATGGGTCCCGGTGAAATCCGGGATTCAGTCTATAAACTGGTTCCCCACTTTCATCGGGACGACGTCTGAACCCCGGCCTTCGGCGGGGTGACGTTTAAGGGGTCTTTTTGCGGGACCATAAGCTTTCAAGGAGAGCCAAGAGATGAGGAAAGCAGATTATGACCTGGTTATTGCCGGAGGGGGCCCGGCCGGCCTCACCGCAGGCCTATATGCGGCCAGGGCCATGCTTCGAACCTTTTTGCTGGAGAAAATGACCCCCGGGGGACAGGCTGCCACGACCTTTCACATCGAAAATTATCCCGGGTTCCCGGACGGGATTTCCGGGCCCGATTTGGCCCAAGCCATGGAGAACCAGGCGAAGAAATTCGGTTTAGCGGTGACTTATGGGGAAGTGAAAAAGATATCCTTCCAGGACCCCCTCTGGGAGGTGGAATACGAGGATCAGAAAGTCCTGGCCAAAGCGGTTATCGTAGCCAGCGGGGTGGAACCCAGAAAACTGGGCATCCCGGGGGAGGAGACCCTTCGGGGAAAGGGGGTGTCGTACTGCGCTACTTGCGACGGACCTTTCTTCCGGGACCAGGAAATCGGGGTGGTGGGAGGGGGCGATTCGGCCGTGGAGGAAGCCCTTTACCTCACCCGCTTTGCTTCCAAGGTTTTCTTGATCCATCGCCGCAACGCCCTGCGGGCGGAAAAGATCATCCAGGAGAGGGCCTTCCAGAATCCCAAGATTGAAATCCTGTGGGACACGGTAGTAACCAGGGTCCTGGGAGATTCGGAGGTGGAGGGGCTGGAGTTACAGGATGTGAAGACTAAGGCCCTCCGGCGGTTAAAAGTGGGAGGGGTTTTCTTTTACGTGGGCTGGCTTTCCAACACGGGTTTCCTGAAAGGAACGGCGAACCTGGACGAACAGGGCTACATCATAACCGATGACCAGATGGCCACTTCCGCGCCGGGGCTCTTTGCCGCCGGGGACGTGAGGAAAAAGCTCCTGCGCCAGGTTGCCACCGCAGTGGGGGACGGGGCCATGGCCGCTTTCGCCGCGGGACATTACATCGAATCCCGGCGCTGGCCTTAAGGGGAAATCGGTTTGAGGATTCTGGTTACCAACGACGACGGGATCGAATCGGAGGGACTTCTAGCCCTGGCCCGGGCGCTGGAGAAGGTGGCCGAGGTATGGGTGGTCGCCCCGGACCGGGAGCAGAGCGCCGTCAGTCACGCCTTGACTATGGGCCGACCGCTCCGGAAAAAACGCGTCAGGCTCCTGGGACCCCGCTACTTTTCGGTCAATGGGACCCCTACCGACTGCGTTCTCCTGGGAGTGAACAAGGTCCTGCCCGAGCGGCCCGACTTGATCGCCTCGGGCATCAATAAGGGGGAGAATCTGGGGGACGACATTACTTACTCGGGAACGGTTTCCGCGGCCATCGAGGGGACGATCCTGGGAATCCCCTCCTTTGCCATTTCCCTGGTTTCCAGGGATCATTTTCATTTCGCCCATGCCGCCGCTTTCGCCGCCCGCCTGTCCGGCAACCTTCTGCATCACGGGCTCCCCAAGAACACCTTCCTGAACGTCAACGTTCCGGGGAATAAAAAGCCCAGGGGGTACAAAATCACTCGCATGGGCAAGAGAATCTACGGCGACTCGGTTCAGGAAAGAGCGGACCGCTGGGGGAAGAAATACTATACCATCGGGGGCAATGTCCCGGGGTATGCGGACACGGAGAACTCGGATTTCAAGGCCATTGCCCGAAACTTCATCTCCATCACTCCTCTGCACCTGGATTGGACCAACTATGCGTCCCTGGAGGCGCTCCTGAAAAGAAAGATTTGAGGTTTTATCCGTCCGCGATGAGGCCCCATAGGCTTGGTTCAACCGGGTCCCTGGGTTACACCCGGGCCCGGGAAAAAATGGTCCAAGAAGAGGTTATCGGCCGGGGCATTCGGGACCCCAGGGTGATCGAGGCCATGTTAAAAGTCCCCCGACACCTCTTCCTTCCCGAAGGGCTTCTCGGGCAGGCCTATGGGGATACCGCGCTCCCCATCGGGGATGGACAGACCATCACGCAACCTTACATGGTCGCTTTTCTGTGCGAGGCCCTGGCGCTCGGGGGAACTGAAAAGATCCTGGAGGTGGGCACGGGGTCCGGGTACCAGGCGGCGGTTTTGGCCTGCCTGGCCGACCGGGTTTTTTCGGTGGAAAGAATTCGCTCCCTCCTGGAAAAAGCCAGGAAGAACCTGGACCGGGTCCATTGCCATAATGTAATGACCAAACTCTCGGACGGAGGCTATGGGTGGAAGGAAGAGGCCCCCTTCGATGCCATCCTCGTCACCGCCGGCGCTCCCTCCATCCCCCGACCCCTGGTGGATCAACTGAAAGTCGGGGGTATTATGCTCATTCCGCTTGGCGAGCGCAAAGCCCAGAGGCTGACCCGTATCCGCCGGACTTCCCATGGTTTTTCCCGGGAAGAGTTGATGGAATGCAACTTCGTTTCTCTGGTGGGGGAACACGGGTGGGTACAACGGGAAAAGCCAAGCTTCGATTGAATAAGGCCGCGAAAAAAGCGGAACTCATTATAACTCCGAACCAAATCCCGATTTTTCCCCTATTTTGACTCCCCATTCCATTGCTTTTCTTAAGATTTCTTCTTCATCCAGGGTCAGGAGCTTTCGGTTTTCCATAATAATTTTGCCGTCGATGATCACCTCGCGCACATCCGCTCCGGTGGCCGAGTAAACCAACTGGGAGACGATGTTGTAGACCGGCTGAAGGTGGGGCTTGTTCATGTCCAGGACGATCACGTCGGCCTTCTTGCCCACCTCCAAGGACCCGATCTCTTTCTCCATCCCCAAAACCCGCGCCCCGCCCAAAGTGGCCATTTCCAGGACCGTCTGCGCCGGCATGACCGTGGGGTCCAGACGCTTAGCCTTGTGCACCTTGGCCACAAAGTCCATCTCCTGAAACAGGTCCAGGTTGTTGTTGCTGGCACAACCGTCCGTGCCCAGTCCCACCACAACTCCCCGGGAAAGAAGCTCTGGAACCGGGGCCACCCCCGAGGCCAGCTTCAGGTTGGACTCCAGGTTGTGCACCACCCGGACCCCCCTGCGGGCCAGAAGGTCCATCTCCTCTTCCGTAAGCCAGACGCAGTGGCAGGCGATGAGGGAGGATGACAATAAACCTAAGTTTTCCAAATGATCTA
>JACAEW010000100.1 GCA_013388675.1 Syntrophaceae bacterium
GCAAGGCCACCGTCCTCATCCAAGGGGAGAGCGGAACTGGAAAGGAGCTTCTCGCCCGCCTGATCCACGAACAGAGCCAGAGGAGCCAGGGACCCTTCGTGGCCGTGAATTGCGCTTCCTTGCCGGAGACCCTTCTGGAGAGCGAGCTCTTCGGCCATGAAAAAGGGGCCTTTACCGGCGCCCTAGCCCGTAAGATCGGGAAATTCGAACTTTCTCACCGGGGCACGATCCTCCTGGATGAAATCAGCGAGATGAACCCCTTTCTCCAGGCGAAGATCCTAAGGGTTCTTCAGGAAAACGAGGTGGACCGGATTGGGGGCAACCGGCCCATTCCCATCGACCTGCGGGTCATTGCCACCACCAACCGGGACTTGGAAGAGTGGGTAAAAAAGGGGGAGTTTCGCGAAGACCTGTATTACCGCCTCAAGGTGATCGACATCGTCTTGCCCCCCTTGCGGGAGCGCCCGGGGGATGTAGAACTCCTCACGGGCTACTTCCTCAAAAAATTCGCCGCCGAATACTCCCGGCCGGTCCACTCTCTTTCCGACGCCGCCTTGACCTGGCTGAAGGAGCGGGAGTGGCGGGGGAACGTGCGGGAGCTGAGGAATGTGATCGAGCGCGCCGTCCTGATCTCTTCCCGGAATCATTTGGAGGTGCAGGATTTTTGGGAAGAGAACGGGAATGGTGCGGAAAAGAATGAAGAAGCGGAGGGGGCCGAACCGGTTTCCTTTTGTCTGAGGCATATGGAGCAGAGGATGATCTCCCGGGCCCTGGAGAAGACCCAGGGCAACCGGACCCATGCGGCCAAGATGCTGGGCATCAGCATCCGGACCCTGAGGAACAAATTGAACGAGTACAAAAAAGAGCTTCCGGCGGCGGCTTCCTGAAGGCTTCAATTTTTCCCATTAAAATCTCTTGGCACAGGAATTGCTCATTTAGACCGGCTATGAACCATCTCCTCATCGGAAAAAAACTCTTCGACAAGACCATGTCCCTGGTCCAGAGGTCCATGGACATACGAGCGTCCCGCCACCGGGTTCTCTCGAGCAACGTGGCCAACATCGAAACCCCGGAGTACGTTTCCCGGGACCTGCCCTTTCAAAAGGTTTTCGAGAGCTGCCTGGAAGGGGCCTCCGCCCTTTCTTTGGCCAAGACCCATCCGGCCCACCTTCCGGCGACCGAAGGGCCTCTTTCCCAGGACTTCTCTTCCCAGGTCGAGACGGACCCCGGGGCCGCGGGGGTGGACATCGATCAGCAGATGTCCCGCCTGGCGGAAAACAACCTCATGTTCCAGGCCGGCGTCCAGGCTTTGATCAAAAAGTTCGAGGCCTTGAAAGTCGGGATCGGAGAATCGAGGTAAAAGATGAACCTTGTTCTATCCATGCAGATCAGCGCCAGCGGCCTGAACGCCCAGCGGACGGTGCTGCGGGTGATCGCCGAAAACATGGCCAACGTCCAGACCACCCGGACCGAAGCGGGAGGGCCCTACCTTCGCAAGAAGGCCATCCTTTCCCCCACCCCCGTATCCTCTCCCTTTGCCGATCTCCTGCATGCCCGCCTGCTGCCGGAGGGCCTGGGAGTCCAGGTGGCGGACATCTTCGAGGACCCCCACGGATTGAAGAGCGTCTTCGACCCGTCCCATCCCGATGCGGACGAGACCGGGCAGGTGCTCCTGCCCAACGTGAACCTGATGGAGGAGATGGTGGCGCTGCTCAGCGCCTCCCGGGTGTACGAAGCCAACGTGGCCGCCTTCAATGCGGCCAAGACCATGGCCCTGCGGGCCCTGGAGATCGGAAGCAAGTAAAGCATAGCGAGGACGGAAATGGATGATCTGCGCATTGGAGGGATTTCCCCGGTCCCCTGGAAGAGGCCCGGGGCGGAACGGTCCGAAGCCCACGACCCCCTTTCAGACTTCAAAAAAATCCTGGGCCGATCGATCGGGGAGGTCAACGGCCTTCTCCAGGAAGCCAACCAGAGCGTCCAGGAGATGGCCGCGGGAAAGATCGACATCCATCAGGCCATGACCGCCCTGGAGCAGGCCAACCTTTCCTTCCGCCTGATGGTCCAGGTGCGGAACAAGATGATCGGCGCATATGAAGAGATCATGCGCATGCAATTCTAAGCTCACTCTGTAAAGGTCCATGGCCAATCCCCTTCTCGAACCCATCTCCCAATGGATCGGCTCCCCGGCCCGAAAGCGGAACCTGTCCATCGCTCTGGTCCTGGTTCTTTCCCTCTTCGGGTTCGGCTCCCTGATCTACTGGAACAGCAAGCCCGAATACCAGGTGCTCTTCAGCAACCTCTCCACGGAAGACGCGGGGGAAATGGTGAACAAGCTGAAGGAGAAGAGAATCCCCTTCCAGCTCTCCTCCAACGGCACCTCCATTCTGGTCGCCCGGGAGCAGGTCTATGACACCCGCCTGGCCCTGGCCGCCGAGGGGCTGCCCAAGGGAGGGGGGGTGGGCTTCGAAGTTTTCGACCGGTCCAACCTGGGAGCGACGGACTTCGTGCAGAAACTGAACTACCAGCGGGCCCTCCAGGGAGAGCTCAGCCGCACGATCCGGCAAATCAAGGAAGTGGAGCAGGCCCGGGTCCATATCGTCACCCCCAAGGAATCCCTCTTCCTGGAAGACCAAAAAAAGCCCAGCGCGTCGGTCCTCATCAAAACCCGCTCCGGCATGAAGCTGGACCCCGGGCAGGTGGAAGGGATCGTTCACCTGGTGGCCAGCGCCGTAGAAGGGCTGGATTCGGGGAATATCACGGTGGTGGACACCTCGGGAAAAGTCCTTTTCAAACGGAACGAATCGACCCTCCTCGGCCAGATGACCACCCACCAGCTGGACTATCAAAGGAATATCGAGGAAAACCTCAGGAAGAAAGCCCAGGGCATGCTGGAAGAGGTGCTGGGCTTCAACAAGGCCATTGCCCGGGTGTCGGCGGACATCGATTTTCAGCAGGTGGACATCACCGAAGAGAGGTTCGACCCCAATTCGGTAGTCCGGAGCGAGCAGAAGAATACGGAAAAATCCTCCCAGGTATCCAATGCCCGGACCGCGGCCGGGGCAAAGCCCGAAACCCTCCCGCCGGCCAAGGCTCTGGAGGAGAAAGCTAAAACGGTCCCGGAGGCCAAGGCGCGGACCGTGGAGCCCATTCCCCTCCAGTCCAACCAATCGGAGCGGCAGAACGAGGTTCGCAATTACGAAATCTCCCGGGTCAACAAGCGGATCAAATCTCCCGTGGGCATCGTGAAGAAAATCTCGGCGGCGGTCATCGTGGACGGGACCTATAAAGAAGTGGCCGATGCCAAAGGGAAAAAGGGCCGGGAGTATCAGGCCCGCTCCCCGGAGGAGATGAAGAGCCTCGAAGCCATGGTTAAAAAAGCCATCGGCTTCGACGAAGCGCGGGGCGACCAGGTGGAAGTGATCAACATGCCCTTCACCTGGTCCGTGGCCGAAGAGGATAGCAAACCAGCTGCCGCAGAAGGATGGAAAGAATACATCCTGATTTCCTACAAACCCCTGGTCAGCCTGGTCCTGGCGGTCCTTTTCATCTTCTTCGTGGTCCGGCCGCTGCTCCGCAGGAGGGGTCCCCTGCCCCAGGACGAAACTTCCTATCTTCCCAAGCCGTCCCTCCACCCCGCTCTCCCCCCGGATTCGTCCCCGCAGGCCAAGCCGCTGGACTTGAAATCCCAGACGGTACAGCTGATCCAGGAAAACCCCTCCAGGGCCGTGGGCATCATCAAGGAGTGGATCAGCGAGGGAAAAGATGCCTAACCCAGCCCCCGTCCAGGAGAAAATTTCCGGCCCCCAGAAGGCGGCGATCCTCCTCTTCAGTCTGGGAGAAGATTTGGCGGCCGAGATCGTGAAGAACCTGGATGAGGATGAGCTGCGAAAGCTGGGGGGCTCCATGTCCCAGGTATTCTCCCTGGCCCCGGAGGTCTTCAACTCGGTCTTTTCCGAATTTCACCAGCTGGCGGCCTCTCCCCACAGCCTGGTGCTGAACCCGGGGCAAAGAAGCGCTTTCATGAAAAATGTCTTCGCCAAGGCCATCCGGGGGGAGAAGGCCCAGGCTTTGCTCCAGGAGATTCAACCCAAGGGAAAAACAAGCCTCTTCGAGAAGGCCCGTAAGTTGGACGCCAAGACCCTGGCCAGCTTCATCCGCAACGAACATCCCCAGACGATCGCCGTCGTCTTGGCCCATTTGGACCCTGCCCACGCCGCCGGGATCCTGGAAGAGTTGCCCGAAAAGGTCCAGAATGAGGTTCTCTTCCGCATCGCCCAGCTGGAAAAAGTTCCTCCCGCGATCCTGGAGGAGATCGACCGGACCCTGCAGCAGGAAATTTCCGTCATCGAGAGCGCGGAAGGGGGCCAGGTGGGGGGAATCCGGTCGGCGGCGGAGATTCTGAATCAAATGAAGGAATCCGCCGAGACCCAAATCCTTCAAGCCATGGAGGAACAGCAGCAGGGACTGGCCGACGAAATCCGCCGCTGGATGTTCGTTTTCGAGAACCTGGCCCAGGTGGATGACCGCAGCATCATGGCCATCCTGAAGGAGGTGGAGGCCGATACCCTGAAGGTGGCCCTGAAAACGGCCTCCGACGAACTCAAGGAAAAAATATTCAAGAACATGTCCGAGCGGGCGGTAACGATGATCAAGGAAGACCTGGAGGTCATGGGCCCGGTGCGGCTCAAGGATGTGGAAGCCGCCCAGCAGGCCATCATCAAAATCGGGAAGAAGCTGGAGGCGGAGGGAAAGGCCATTCTCACCGGGAAGAGCAAGGAGGATGTCTTTGTCTAAGGTCTTCATCCCCCAGTTTTCCCCCTCCCAGGGGCCCGCCCGGGAATTCCGGGGCGAGGGTCCGGGTCCCGGGTCCGTCCGGCCCCAGGTCCTGCCCGTGGAATGGCCCTGCCTGCAGACCCCCGGGGAGAGCCTGCGGTGGACCCAGGGCCTAAAGGAGAAGGAAGAAAAAATCTTGAAGCAGGCCCGGGAAAGGGCCCTGGAGATCGAAAAGGAGGCCTACGAAAAAGGTTTTGCCCAGGGGGAAAAGGACGGGGCGGAACTGGCCCGGAAGAGATGGCAGATGGTTTTCGATTCCTTCCGCCAGCTTGAAGAGAAAGCCGGGCGCCTCCACGAGGAACTCTACCGGCGCCATGAGCGGGAGATGGTCCTCCTGGTCTTCGCCCTGGCCAAGAAGATCCTGCGCGTGGATTTGCCCCTGCGGGAGGAGACCGTCCTCCACACCCTTCGGGCCGCGTTTCATTACGTGATGGACCGCCGCAACATCATCATCCGCCTCCACCCCAAGGACCGTCAGCATCTCATGGATCACCCGGAAGCTATGCCCCGCGACCTGAAGGCGGGAAAGAACCAAAACATCCAATTCATCGCCGACTCCGCGGTCACGCGGGGAGGGTGCTTTCTGGAAACTTCCTTCGGGGAAATCGATGCCACCCTGGAAGCTCAACTGGAGGAGATTTTCTCCCAGGCGGCGTCTTCTTCTGAACTTTCCTCCATCTCTCAAGACCCTTCCCTCCCATGATCCCCGACCCTCACTCTCCCTGGGCTTCCATTCACCGGGTCATCCGGAAAGGGGAGACGATCCGGCGCTACGGGCGGGTCAACCAGGTGATCGGCCTGGTGATTGAGGCAACCGGGCCGATGGCGGCCATCGGGGATATGTGCCACATTCTTTCTCCGGGCGAAAAGGGGCCCGTTCCCGCCGAGGTGGTGGGCTTCCGGGATGAGAAGCTCCTGCTCATGCCCCTGGGGGAGGTAGCGGGGATTCAGCCCGGGTGCAGGATCGTCCCCCTGGGCTTTCCCGCGCAGGCGCCGGCGGGCGAAGGGCTCCTGGGGCGGGTCCTGGACGCCATGGGGGACCCCGCGGACCAGGGGGGACCGGTGGCCAAGCAAAAGGAGGTTCCTCTTTACGCGGCGCCCCCCAGCCCCGTCCTCAGGCAAAGAATCCACCAGCCCATCGATGTGGGAGTGAAGGCCATCAATGCCCTGCTGACCATCGGAAAAGGCCAGCGGATGGCCGTTTTCTCCGGCTCGGGAGTGGGCAAGAGCACCCTCCTGGGCATGATGGCCCGGCACACCACCGCCGAAGTCAGCGTGATCGCCCTGATCGGCGAGCGGGGACGGGAAGTGCGGGAATTCATCGAGAGGGACTTGGGAGAAGAGGGCCTGAGACGCTCTGTTGTGGTGGTGGCAACTTCCGATCAGCACCCGCTGCTGCGGATGCGGGGAGCCTACTTGGCCACCGCCCTGGCCGAGTATTTTCGCGACCAGGGAAAGGATGTTCTCTTGATGATGGATTCCATCACCCGTTTTGCCATGTCCTCCCGGGAGGTCGGCCTGGCGATCGGCGAGCCGCCCACGGCCAAGGGATACACGCCGAGCGTCTTTTCCCAGCTCCCGAAACTCCTGGAGCGGGCAGGCACGACACCCCACCGGGGAAGCATCACCGGGATTTACACCGTCCTGGTGGAAGGGGACGACCTCATGGACCCGGTGGCCGATGCCATCCGGTCCATCGCCGACGGCCACATCGTCCTCGCCCGGAACCTCGCCAACCAGGGCCACTACCCGCCCATCGACGTGCTGGAAAGCATCAGCCGGGTGATGAACGATATCGTGACCCCCGAGCAGGCCGCCGCGCGGAGCAAACTGGTTTCGGTCCTGGCCACCTATCGAAGGTCGGAGGACTTGATTAACATCGGGGCTTACGTAGCCGGCACGAACCCCCAGATCGATTATGCCATCAAGAAGATGCCCGAGATCAACGCGTTCCTGCGCCAGGGGGCCGCGGAAAGGATCGGTTTGGCTGAATCCCTGGCCCGTCTGAGGGCCATCGTCGGCTGATCCCAAGGGTCCCGGGACCGCATTACAGCCCGTCCCGACGGGACGGCGAATCCATCAATGCTTTGGATAAACGATGCCCTTCCGCTTTTCCCTCCAACCCCTCCTGAACTGGAAAACAAGCCTGGAAGACCAGTCCCGGATGCGGCTGGCCGCGTTGCTGATCCTTCTCAGGGCGCAGGAAGAAGAGATCGAGAAGCTCATCCTGCGGCGCCTGGCCCACGAACAGGAATTAAAAGCCAGGAGCGAAAGAGGAATGCCGGCAGGAGAGTACCTTCTCTTTAAGCACTATGCCGAAGAGAGCCGGAAAGAACTAACCGCCAAGGAAAATAAAAAGAGAAAGACCCTGGGGGAAATCGAACAGGAGAGGCAAAGGCTGCTTGCGATTACCAAGGAGAAAAAAGCCCTGGAGCGATTGAAAGAGAAACGGTTCAAAGAATTTCGCCATAGCCAGGAAAAGGCGGAGCAGAAGCGGGCCGATGAAGCCGCAACCCTGAAATACCGCCCCCGCTCCCAAGGAGACGCCCCCTAATCCCAGCCTTCCTTCACCGCAGGTCCGCCGGGGAAAAGAAGGAACCCGATATTCCTGAAAATAATTCCTGAACCGCCCGGTGGTCCGGAAAAATTTTCTTGCCCCTGCCCCGAGGAAAAGGAAATATTTGCCGCTTAAGACGGGGCTGAAAATCCTCTTCTCCCCGATTCGATTAAACCCCCTCGAAATGAAAACGAAATATTTTCGTTTGGGGCTAGGAATCCTTGGCACTGGCGTTGCTTAAAGAGAACTCCAAACCATGGAACCCCTGCTCTTCCCCATCGCTATTTCTCCCGACCCCCCCGAGGGTAATTTGGTCCCGGATGCCCCCCAGGGGTTGGGAAATTTCTCTGAAGTTCTGGAGAAACAGTATTCGAAGGAGGGAAATCCTTTTCCCGAGGCCCCCCCCAAATCCGCGGGAGACTTGGCATCTGCCGCCGTGGCCCGAACTTTTCCGGTCCCAATCCTAGTCCCCCATGGAACGGTGTTCCCCGCAGAAAAACCCGTCTTCGACCCGGGTCTCAGGGCGCCGGTTGAAGAGGAGTCCCGGCCTGCTTCCCCGACGGACCTCTCCTACCTGTTCGTCTTATCCAATCCTCCTCCGATGCCCGGACCGGGACCGCAACCGAATGGGTTGACGGGGGAGGACAAAGCCCCTATTCCAGATGAAACGCCCTCCGCCTTCGTTGCCCAGGACCCAGATGGGAAGCTCCCCCCTCCGTCCGTTTTCTTTTTTTCGGAAAATAAAGAAAGGAATCATGAAACGAGTCCGGGTGGAGGATTGATTCCAGGGAAGGCGGGGCAGCCAATTATCCCTCCCCCACCCAGCAATTTTTTCATGGGCCAAGAAGCCACGAACACCTTCCAGGAAATTCCCGCTCCCCCCGATTCATCGCCCTCTCCCTCTTCCCGGGGAGAAACTCCCGAGGGGACATTGAGGCCGAATATAGGGATGGGGATGGGAATGGGAATGGAAACGAAGAAACAAACGGCCGATCCACTCGATTCTTCCGCCCCAATCATCCCCCCGGAAGAACCCATTCCCATGGAATCGGCCGGGAAAACCGATGCGCCATGGGGCAATGAGAAAAGGACCATTCCTCTGTCCGATCCGCCGAGCCCCCCCGCCTTTTTGAAGGAATTCCCGCAATACGATTCGAACGGGAAGAGGGTTGTCTCTTTAGAGGCGGAACAGAGAGAACTACCTCCTCGGCCTCTGGAGGGAAATAACGGGACCGAAGAAAGACCGGTCGAGGAATCGAAAGACCCTGAGCGCCCTTTCCGGATTTCCCGGGAGGTCGAAGCGGAGCTCCGCAACGGCCAGGGGGACGCCGTTAGGAAGACAGCCTTCTCCTTTGGAGGGGCGAAGCAAGTACCGGAAGGCCAGGGCCCACAGATCATTCAGGAGGGGGAGTTCCCGGGCGGGACCTCAGCCCAGGTCTTGGACCCAAAAGTTAGGGAGTCGGGAGTCTTTTTTTCCGGCAAGGCAGGAGCAGGGCAGGAAAAGGGCTTTGGGGCCGGAGCCCATCTCCGCCCCCTTGCTGACAAAGAGATTCAGAGTCCTTCGTCCGTTTTGGGAACCCTGACCGATCCTTTGAACCTCAAAATCGAAAATGAAGGGAAGATCATGGAAGCCTCCCCTTCATCATCCCCAAAGCCCGAAACCCAATCGCTTTTCCAGCAGGTGGGCCAGAGGGTCCTGTGGTTGATCCGGAACGACGAAGAAAGGATCCGAATCAGCCTGGAGCCCCCGGAACTCGGCCAGGTCTTCCTGGAGATCGACCGGCACAAAGAACACGTAAAGACATTCCTCTGGACCGACAACCCCACGGCCAAAGCCGCGCTGGAAACCAGTCAGGCCGAGGTCCAGAAGATCCTCGAGAGCGAAGGTTTTAAATTGGAGAGGTTCAGCGTCTTCGTCCAGCAGGACCCGGGGTGGTTTCAAGGGCGGAAGGAAAACCCAGGAAAATCGGATTCCTGGCAAGCCAGGACATCCGGGGAAGGGTGCGCTTCCCAGGCAAATCCCGTAGAGTCCGTTCCGAGTCGACCCCCCGGACCCCATCCCTCGAGCCGGTATCTGGATTTATTGGTTTAACCGCGGAAGGAGGATGAAAAAAATGAGTGTTTCTTCGGTGGGACCAGGCTCCAGCGTCAATCCGCAGGGCGCCGAAAGGTCCAAAAAGAATACCCTAACCCAGGAGGACTTCCTAAAACTCTTCACCACCCAGTTGAAGTTCCAGAACCCCCTGGAGCCCTTGGATAACTTCCAGATGGCCACCCAAATGGCCCAGTTCAATACCGTGGATGCCCTCACGAAGATGAACGAAACCATGACTCAACTGGCGGCGAATCAAAACTCCATGAATCATCTTCAGTCGGCTGCTTTAATCGGAAAGAAGGTGGAGACCCAGGGGAACCGCCTGTCCCTGCACCAAGGAGCGGTTTCCGAGGGAATGTACCAGCTCGCCCGCCCGGCAAGGGTGACCATCCAGGTCTTCAATGCCCAGGGTAGCCTGGTCAGGCAGATGGATGGGGGAATCAGGGACGTTTCCCGGCAAAAGATCGGATGGGACGGGACAGACCAAGCCGGGCAATCCCTTCCCGACGGATTCTACACCTTCCGCGTCTTGGCGGTTGATTCTCAAGGCGTGGCCGTTCCGGTCACTCTTTTCCGGACCGGTACGGTGGATGGAGTATCGGTGGAAAACGGGTCGATCCTTCTCCAGGTGAATGGAGACAAGGTTTCCTTCAGCGACGTTCTAGCCTTTGTCAATTGATTCTTTAAAGAAAGGAGCATGTTATGTCGATTACCTCTTCCTTTTATTCCGCCCTGAGCGGAATGGACTCCAACAGCGTGGCCATGCAGGTCATATCGGACAATATTTCCAACGTCAATACGGCGGGCTTCAAAGGGTCCTCGGTCCACTTCGAGGACCTCTTGGGAATGTCCCTGGAGGGGGTCAGCGGGATGAGTCGCTTGGGCGTGGGAGCGAGCGTTTCCAGCATGGCTGCCAGCTTCACCCAGGGAACCCTCGTAACCACGGGAGTTGGGACCGACCTGGCCATCAACGGAAAAGGGTTTTTCATCGTAGAGGACGCCACTACGGATGAAAGGTACTATACCCGGGCGGGAAACTTCCACCTGGACAAAGATGGCTACTTCGTTAACCCCAACGGCTTTCGAGTTCAGGGGTACCTTTTTGACCCGACTGGAACCAGGCTGATTGAAACCCTTTCGGACATTTTAGTCGACCAAACGTCGATGTTCCCCCCCGCGGTTACCGCTAATGTAAACATGGTCCTAAACCTGAATTCGGCGGTGACCCCGACGACCTTCGATATTACCGACCCGGGGGGCACCTCCCATTATTCCACCGCTCTCCCGGTTTATGACAGCCTGGGGCAGTCCCATGCTGTCACCATTTATTTTACCAATACCGCCCCTCAGACCTGGGCCTGGAATGCCCTGATCGACGGGTCCGAGGTGAGCGGGGGAACGGCCGGCACTCCCCAGCTCTTCGGCACGGGATCGATCGCCTTCGACACCGCGGGTTCCCTTACCACCGCCATGCCGGTGTCCCTCTACACTGGAGCCATCACCTTCTCCAACGGGGTCGCTGCTTCGGCCATTTCCGCCGACTTTGCCGGAACCACCCAGTTCGGCGCTCCTTCGGCGGTTCAAAGCCTCCAGCAGGACGGTTACAGCGCCGGGACCATCTCCGGAATGTCCATCACCGCCGAAGGGAACATCGTGGGGAACTATACCAATGGGGAAATCCGGAATATCGCCCGCCTGGCGTTGGCTGATTTTCCCAGTTTGTATGGCCTGGAAAGAGCGGGTTCCCTTCTCTTCAGGGCCACGCCCGATTCCGGGGACCCCTTGATCAATAAGCCCGGAGAAGGAGGGATGGGAAACCTTTACGCCTCCATGCTGGAAGAGTCGAACGTGGACCTGGCAGCGGAGTTCATTCGCATGATCATTACTCAAAGGGCTTACCAGGCCAACTCCAAGATTATTTCCACCGCCGATGAAATGCTGGCCCAGTTGATCAGCATCAAGTAGGACCTTTTTGCCCGGGGGATGGGGGACCAAAACGTGCGCAAGGCCCCCCATTCCCCAAACCCCCGGGAAATCGTCACTGAAAACAAGGCCATCCTATTTCCCTCCGGTCCTCACCCCATGCCCTTTAATACGTCAATAAATTGACGAAATGAATGGAATTGACAGAAATTAAAACCGCAAATCAACTCCCCATTTTTTTAAAAAAACACAATTAAATCAAATTATTATTAATATAAGCGGGTTTACCGCCATTTGGCATGGCCATTGCAAAATCGGGCTATAGTTCTGGGCTGGCGGGCTGGGACTCAGAAACCCCTTTCTGGACGGTGATAACCGGTGGACAAGCCAAAACCCGAAAAAAAAACAAAGCCCTTGAAGTTGATCATAATTCTTGGGGCCGCTTTCCTTCTCCTGGGGGCCGCAGGCGGGGGAGCCTGGTTCTTTTTGCTCCGGGGAAAGCCTGCCCTTCCTCCCCCGGCGGCTGCTGCCAATGGGCATATCTACAAGATGGAGCCATTCCTGGTCAACCTGGCCGACCAGGGACACTCCCGGTATCTAAAAGTCACCCTCCACCTGGAAAGTAATCAAGAGAAGCCCGACGAGGAATACGAAAGGAAGCAGCCCCCGATGAGGGATGCCATCATCACCCTCCTCTCTACCAAGTACTACCGGGACATAGCGACAGCGGAAGGCAAGACGGCGTTGCGGGAAGAGATCAAGGAGAAGGTCAACCAACTGCTGGTTAAACTCAAAGCCAAGAATATCTTTTTTACCGAATTCGTAATCCAGTAGAGCGAACATGGATAAAATCCTCAACCAGGAAGAGATCGACGCCCTGCTCAAAGGAATCGAGGGCGGCAAGGTGGAGATGACCCCGGAGGCCAAGGCGGAATCCAGGGTCGCGCCCTATGATTTCGCCAATCAGGACCGGATCATCCGCGGCCGAATGCAAACCCTGGAGATGATCAACGATTTCTTCGCCCGGAATCTCCGGACCCCCCTCTCGGTCACCCTGCGAAAAAACGTGGAGGTCGACCCCGGGAGAATCCTTCTGACCAAATTCGGCGAATTCACCCGGTCCCTATCTCTTCCCTGCAGCTTTCAGGTATTCAAGATGAACCCGTTGCGGGGGCAAGCCTTGCTCATCCTGGACCCCAACCTGGTCTTCAGCGTGGTGGATATCTTTCTGGGCGGGACGGGCCGCACGAATTTTCGGGTCGAGGGAAGGGACCTAACCCCCATCGAAACAAAGCTCATCCAGAAGGTGGTCAGCATCATCTTCGCCGACCTGGAAAAAGCCTGGAACATGGTTCATCCCTTCTCCTTCCAGCACCTCCGCAGCGAAGTCAATCCCCAGCTTGCCTCCATCGTTGCGCCGACCGAACTGGTTCTCACCATCGCCTTCCGCCTGGAGGTGGAACAGAATCCCGGGTTCATCACCCTGTGCATCCCCTATCTCGCCCTGGAACCGATCAAAAGCAAGCTCTTTTCCGGCGGCCAGACCGAGCAAAAGGAATTGGACCCGACCTGGCTTTCCAGGGTTTCCGATGGATTGAAATGGGCGGAAGTGGAGGTGGTCGTGGAATTCGCCAAGACCGTAATCACTTCCCAGAACCTTTTGGGCCTGAAGGCGGGAGACATCCTCCTTCTCGGAAAGGAAATCACCGAGCCCCTGACCGCCAAAATTCAGGGGGTCCCCAAATTCTCGGGAAGAGCCGGGGTCTTCGGAAGGAACAAAGCCTTCCAGATCGAAGGAACCCTCAAACCAGCTTGAACAAGGAGCTTCGCCATGGAGACGGAAAACGGGGGGAAAGTTAAGGAGCCGGAAACGAAACCGGGGGCGAGGGTCGAGGGGAACCCCAAAGAGGTCCCCAACCTGGATTTCATTCTCGACCTGCCGCTGGAGGTCTCGGTGGAGCTGGGGCGGGCGAGGATGTTGATCAGCGAACTGCTCCAGTTGGGACAGGGATCGGTGATCGAGCTCAACAAGCTGGCCGGGGACCCGGTGGAGGTCTTCGTGAACCAAAAACTGATCGCCCGGGGAGAAGTGGTGGTGGTGAACGAGAAGTTCGGAGTCAAGATGATCGAAATCCTGAGCCCCGCCGAGCGGGTGAAGCAGCTGGGAACGTGAGGAAAGCATGCTTTGGTCAATCCTGAAAATGTCCCTGGCCCTGGGAGGGGTAATCTTTCTCTTGGTACTCATGGTCCGCCTTTTCAAGCGGTGGGAGAGAGTCCGGGGAATTTCAGGACCGGACAACGGAATCCGGGTGTTAACCAGCAAACCGATCGCCCCCCAGCGGTATGTTTCCCTGGTGGAAATCGGGGGGGAGGTCCTGGCCCTGGGAGTTACGCCCCAGCAGATCACTTTTTTAACCAAGATCGAGAATCGGGAGAGGATCCTAAAGAGCGCAAGCCGCCCGGAATGTAAGCCGGAGGCCATGCCCTGGCCGAAATCTCTGGCCCTTTTCCCCTGGAAGGGGAGGGGAGAAATGACGGGGACGGGGAATGAAAGGTAAGTTGCTTTTCTGGCTCGCCATCCTGGGGGTGGCCGGGATCATCGCAATGAATCATTCCCCGGCCTGGGCCCAGGCCTGGCCCATCCCCACGGTGAAGATCGGCGTGGGAGAGGCCAAAGATGCGGGAGAGGTTTCGGTTCTCATCCAAATCCTGATTCTCCTGACCGTTCTTTCCCTGGCCCCGGCCATCCTGGTGATGATGACCAGTTTTACCCGGCTCATCGTGGTTTTTTCTTTCCTCCGCCATGCCCTGGGAACCAACCAGATGCCCCCCAACCAGCTCCTGATCGGGCTGGCACTGTTCCTGACTTTCTTCATCATGGCCCCGGTTTGGCAGGTCATCGACGAAAAGGCGCTCACCCCTTACAAGGAAAAGAAGATCACCCAAGCCCAGGCTCTGGAGGAGGCGGTGAAACCGGTGCGCAAATTCATGTTGAAGCAGACCCGGGAAAAGGACCTGGCCCTTTTCGTTCAGATGGCCAAGATGCCCCGGCCGAAGAATCAGGAGGAGATCCCCACCACGGTCCTTCTTCCGGCTTTCATGATCAGCGAACTCAAGACCGCCTTCCAGATCGGATGCATTCTTTACATTCCTTTCCTGATTGTGGACATGGTGGTTTCGAGCGTGCTCCTGTCCATGGGAATGATGATGCTCCCTCCGGTCATGATCTCTTTGCCCTTCAAAGTGCTGCTGTTTGTGCTGGTGGACGGGTGGAGCCTGCTGGTCGGGTCCTTGGTAAAAAGCTTTTATTAAAATTCTTAAGGCGGAGAAATAGGCGCCGATCCAGATGGCCGAACAAATGACCCCCCCAAAAAGGATACATCCTTGAACCCAAGACTGTCCCTATCTGCAAAGCCGTGCGCAGGGAGGAGAGTTTGAAATGAACCCGGATTTGGTCGGGCAGATCGCTAGGGAGGCCATCGAAACCACTCTGTTTCTTGCCTTGCCCATCCTGGGGACCGGGTTGATCGTAGGTTTACTGGTCAGCCTTTTCCAGGCGGTCACCCAAATCCAGGAGGCTACCTTGGTCTTTATCCCCAAGATCATTGTGGTCTTTTTGGGCCTCCTGGTTCTTTCGCCCTGGATGATGCGGAAAATGATGGTTTACACGGAGCAGCTCATCGTGAACCTGCCTCAGTTCGTCAAGTAGGAGGGGATAGATGCCGGCGGTCTGGGTCAATTGGTCCCTCCTCCAATTTCAGTCTTTGGTCCTGATCCTCATGAGAGTTTCGCCCATTCTCTTCCTGATGCCGGTTTTGAGCTCGCGAAGCCTGCCCAGTCTGCTGAAGGCGGGGCTGACCCTGACCGTAAGCCTCATCCTTCTGCCGCTGGTTCAGGTGGACCCCAGGCTCCTTCCCTCCGAGCCGGTCCAGTTTGGGTTCCTCATGGCCGCCGAGCTCATGATCGGCCTCATATTGGGCCTTTCGGTGAAGATCATCTTTGCCGCCATCCAGCTCGGCGGGGAAGTGGCGGGATTTCAGATGGGCTTGGGACTGGCCAACGTGATGGACCCCCAGTCGGAGGTCAACGCCCCGATCCTGTCCCAATTTTTTTACTTGGTGAGCCTGGTCGTCTTTTTGGCGATCGATGGCCACCACTGGTTCTTCCAGGCCCTTCACCAGAGCTTCCTTCTCCTGGCCCCCGGGGAAATCCATCTTCACGAGGGTCTCTACCGCCATTTTCTCGGCCTCCTGGGAAGCCTTTTCGGGGTGGCTGTCAAAGTGGCGGCGCCGGTGATGGCCGTCTTGATCTTCACCCATATCGCCCTGGGAATTCTGGCCAAAGCAGCCCCCCAGATTAATATTCTCATGACCAGCTTTCCCCTGACTCTGGCCATCGGTTTCCTTTTTCTGGCCCTGACCGTCGAGGTCCTGATTCCCTTGTTCACGAACCTATTTCAGGAATCGGGGAAAGCCCTGGTGTACACCCTTCTTCCGATGATGCAGAGGTAGGAATGGCCGACGAATCCTTTGGCGAAAGAACCGAGCGGGCGACCGGGAAGCGCCGGTCAGAGGCGAGAAAGAAAGGCCAGGTGGCCCGGAGCCGGGAAATCTCCTCCGTGGCCGTCCTCCTGGGGGCTCTATCGGTCCTTTATATGCTGAGCACCTATCTCTTGCACCGCCTGTCCTCGGTTATGGTCCAGACCTTCCAGAAAATAGGAACCTTCTCCTTAAGTCCGGAAAACACCCTGGCCTTCGGGGGAGAGGTTCTTTGGGGCTGCTTCCAAATTCTGGCCCCCATTTTCCTGGCCGTTTTGGCCATGGGCATCCTGAGCAATTACCTTCAGGTCGGGACCCTCTTCACCCTGGAAGTCCTTCAGCCAAAGCTTTCCCGGGTGGACCCAACCCAGGGAGTCCGCCGTCTCTTTTCCAAGCAGTCCTTCGTGGAGATGGTAAAGGCCCTCTTCAAGTTTCTGATCATCGGATGGGTGGCTTATTCGACCGTCCAGGAGGAACTGCCGGAAATCCTGAGCCTGTCCGATCGGGAAGTAAACGGGGTCTTCGGCTTCATCGGCTCCGTGGCGGCGCGGATTTTCTTCAAGGCCCTTCTGGTCATGGTCGCCCTGGCGGCCCTGGATTATCTTTTCCAGCGCTGGAGCTATGAAAAGAGCCTGCGCATGACCAAGAGGGAGGTTCAGGAGGAGTTCAAGCAGACCGAGGGAGACCCCCTGGTGAAATCCCGCATCCGTTCCATCCAGCGGGAGATGGCCCGCCGCCGAATGATGGCGGAAGTGCCCAAGGCCGACGTGGTGATTACCAACCCCACCCACCTGGCCGTGGCCCTGGGGTATGAAAAAGAAGAGATGGCCGCGCCCAAGGTCCTGGCCAAGGGGGCGGGTATCATTGCCGAGAAAATCAAGGAGGTCGCCCGGGCCCATCAGGTCCCCCTGATGGAGAACAAGCCCCTGGCCCAAGTTCTGTATAAAACCGTGGACCTGGGGCAGCTCATCCCTTCAACCCTTTATCAAGCGGTGGCCGACATCCTGGCTCACGTGTACCGCATGAAGAACCGGACCCTGTAAAAAAATATGACCGAAAAAGTCCTGCAGTCTCCCGTCTTGTCCCGCGAGGGGTTCCGCCTGGAACGGAGCGATGTCAGCATGGCCGGGGCGGTGATCGCCATCCTCCTGGTTATGATCATCCCCCTGCCCACGCTGCTCCTGGATGTTCTCCTGTCGTTGAGTTTTACCATTTCCCTGCTGGTGCTTTTGACGTCCTTGTACATCAGCCATCCCCTGGAGTTTTCTACCTTCCCCTCGGTGCTCCTGCTGACCACCCTTTTCCGGCTTTCGCTGAATATCGCCTCCACCCGTCTCATCCTCCTCCATGGGAACGAGGGAGCCTCGGCCGCCGGAGTGGTCATCAAGTCCTTCGGCCAGTTTGTGGTGGGCGGAAACTACGTGGTGGGCTTCACCATCTTCGCCATCCTGGTGATCATCAACTTCGTGGTCATTACCAAAGGCAGCGGCCGCATCGCCGAAGTGGCCGCCCGCTTTACCCTGGACGCCATGCCCGGCAAGCAGATGTCCATCGACGCCGACCTGAATGCAGGCCTCATCGACGAACAGGAGGCCCGCCGGCGCAGGGCCCAGATCGCCCGGGAGGCCGACTTCTACGGGGCCATGGACGGGGCCAGCAAATTCGTGCGGGGAGAAGCCATCGCCGGGATTCTGGTCATCCTGGTGAACATCGGCGGCGGGTTCGTGATCGGCGTCTTCCAGCAGGACCTTCTTCTTTTGACCGCCGCCCAGACCTACACGATCCTGACCATCGGCGACGCCCTGGTTTCCCAGATTCCCGCCCTCATCATCTCTACCGCCGCGGGCATCATCGTAAGCCGGGCGGCCTCCGAGTTCAGCATCGGAAAAGAGCTCAGCCGCCAGTTCCGCCTCCAGCCCCAGGCCATCGGCCTTTCCGCGGGGATCCTCTTCGCCATGGGACTCATTCCCGGACTTCCCCATGTTCCCTTCATCACCCTGTCTTTGGTGGTGGGGGGGATCGCTTACCTCACCATGCAGGAGAGCCGGAGGCAGGCTCAAAAGAAAGAAGAAGAGGCCAAGAAGGCCGTTCCTCCGCCCTCGGCCGAGGTGGCCGAGTCGCTCCTGCAACTGGACCGTCTCGAACTGGAGGTGGGCTACGGCCTGATTCCCCTGGTGGACGAAGAACAGCACGGGGATTTATTGGCCCGGATTCGTTCCATTCGCCGCCAGTTTGCCGCCGACCTGGGAATGATCATTCCCCCCTTGCGCATCCGGGATAACCTGCAGCTCCATCCGGGGGAATACCGGGTTCTCGTGAAGGGGAATGAGGTGGCCCGGGCCGAAATGATGATGGGCTACCTGATGGCCCTGAACCCGGGGGAGGTGAAGAAGAGCATCGAAGGAATTCCCGCGAAGGAACCCGTCTTCGGCCTTCCGGCCCTGTGGATTCCCGAGAAGAGGAAGGAAGAAGCCCACTTTTCCGGGTACACGGTGGTGGACATCTCTACCATCATGGCCACCCATCTGACCGAAATTCTCAAAAGCCATGCGGACGAACTCCTGGGGCGGCAGGACGTGCAGAAACTGCTGGACCGGCTGGCCCAGAACCACCCCAAAGCGGTGGAGGAGCTGACTCCCAACAACCTCTCCCTGGGTGTGGTCCAGAGAGTTCTGCAAAACCTCCTGCGGGAGCGGGTTTCCATCCGCGACCTTCTGACGATCGTCGAGACCCTGGCCGACTACGGCCCGGTGACGAAGGACCCGGACGTTCTTACCGAGTACGTAAGGCAAAAGCTTTCCCGGTCCATCGTCAAGCAGTTTGAGAGCCCGGAGGGGACGCTCCCGGTCATTGCCCTGGACCCCAAGATCGAAGACCTGCTGCGGGAGAAGCTGGTGCGGGGGGAGCAGGGCGCTTACCTGGCTCTGGAGCCCGCGCTGGCCCAAAAAATCCTGACGGGCATCCATCAAACCCTAGACCGGATGACCCATTCAAGTTATCAGCCGGTGATCCTGTGCTCCCCGGGAGTTAGGCGTCATCTGAAGAAGCTTTTGGACCGCTTCCTGCCCCAGGTGGCGGTCCTCTCCCATAGCGAGCTGACCCCCCAGACGAAAATCCAGTCCCTCGGAACGGTGAGCGTGGCCCATGCAGATTAAACGATTCGAAGCGCCGGACATGCAGCAAGCCCTTCGCCGGGTGAAGGAGGTCCTGGGCCCCGAGGCCATCATCCTTTCCACCAAGGCCTTGAAGAAAACTACCGGGCGGGCCGGGGCTTTCTCCCCCGGGGCGGTGGAAGTGGTGGCGGCGATCGACCATCCGCCGGCAGAACCAGCCAGAATGCCGGGTAAGCTTGCCTCTCATTGGCTTGCCCCGGCGGCCAAGAAAAAGGACCCTTCCTCTTCCCATGGAGCGCCCTTCCTGGAGCAAATGCTTTCGGCCGGCCTGGCGTCGGATTTTATCCACCGGCTGGGGGAAGAGTTCAGGGCCTGGCTTAAGGAATCGGGGCAGGGGAGGAGTGCGGAAACCTTGCGCAGCTACCTCCAGTGGAAGCTTATGGATGCGGTGGAGGTAACCGGGGACGAGGTGGGAGCGGGCAAAGTGTGGTCCTTCATCGGCCCCACCGGGGTGGGCAAGACCACCACCCTGGCCAAGCTGGCCGCCCACTTCAGCCTCCAGCTGAAAAAGAAGGTGACCCTGGTCACGATCGACACCTACCGCATCGGGGCCATCGACCAATTGAGCACCTACTCCCGAATCCTGCGCCTGCCGCTGGAGATCGCCTCCGGGCGGGGGGAGCTGGATGAGATTCTCCAAAGAAATCGCCACCAGGACCTGGTGCTCATCGACACGGCGGGCAGGAATCCCTACCAGGGGGACCAGCTGGAGGAATTGAGGGAAATTCTGGCGGCGGAGCGCCGGATGGAGAACCACCTGGTCCTCAGCGCCACCACCAAGGATTCCGACCTAGCCCAGATTGCGGAGCGTTTCAGCCGGATTCCAATCCGGAGCTACATTTTCACGAAAATCGACGAGACCGAAGATTTCAGCCCCCTCTTCAACCAGGTGCTGCGCTTGAAACGGCCTTTGTCCTACCTCACCAACGGCCAACGGGTCCCCGAGGACATCGAACCGGCCACCAAGGGCCGGGTGGCCAATTTGGTTTTGAACCGGATCCAATGGAACTGACGAGGCCCAGGAAGATGGATCAAGCGGAAGGATTGCGGAACCTCATGGATAATAGCCAGAAGGAACAACACGAGCCTTTGAACCCCTCTCCGAAAAAAAGGAAAGAGGACCATGCCGTGCGCTGGCCCCGGGTGATCTCCGTGGGAAGCGGGAAAGGAGGGGTGGGAAAGACCAATGTGGTGGCCAACTTGGCCTTTGCCTTCACCCGCCTGGGCCGGAAGGTCTTGGTCTTCGACGCGGACCTGGGCCTGGCCAACATCGACGTGCTCCTGGGTCTCACTCCCAAGTACAACATCCAGCACCTCCTGAACCGGGAGAAGGGAGTCTTCGATATCCTCACCCCGGGGCCGGGGGGGATGGCGGTCCTCCCGGCGAGCTCCGGCGTCCTGGAACTGGTGGACCTGGACGAAAGCCAGAAGCTTTTCCTCCTGGATGAGCTGGACCTCTTGGCCGAGACCG
The DNA here is from genome assembly GCA_013388675.1 of Syntrophaceae bacterium. Lineage (GTDB taxonomy): Bacteria > Desulfobacterota > SM23-61 > SM23-61 > SM23-61 > SM23-61. The sequence continues at coordinate 20,594 of JACAEW010000100.1, forward strand.
TGGATATCCTGCTCATCGACACCGGGGCGGGGATTTCCTCCAATGTTCTGTACTTCAACCTGGCAGCGGAGGAGTCGATCGTTGTGGTTACTCCGGAGCCGACCTCCATCACCGACGCCTACGCGCTGATCAAGGTTTTGGCCAGCAAATATAAAAAAGACGGGTTCACTCTGCTCGTCAATTCGGCCCGGAACGCCCAGGAAGCCAAGGAAACCTTCGGCAAGATCAGCCGGGCCGTGGACCGGTTCCTGGGGGGCGTATCGGTCGATTATCTCGGCTTCGTGCCCTTCGATGAGAAGGTCCCCCAGGCGGTCAGGAGTCAACGGCCCGTCCTGGAGGCTTATCCCCAGGCCCTCTCCAGCCGTTCCTTCATGGAGATGGCCCGGGAGCTCGTTGAAAGGCCCCCATCCCCGCGGACGCCCGGCCAAGTCCAATTTTTCTGGCAGCATCTGTTTCAATGTCGGCAACCGGCCGAACAGAATGGGAGAGGCGATTGAAATCCAGGGCAATGAACCACAAGGTCTATACGACCAGTCTGAAGACTTCGGGACCCCCTGCCCCGGAGGGAAACAACCGGGAGGAGATGATCCTGAAGTATACTCCCCTGATCAAGTACATAGCCCACCGGCTGGCCATGCGTCTGCCCCCCCATGTTTCGGTGGAGGACCTGATGAGCGCAGGGGTCATCGGGTTGATGGACGCTCTGAATAAATTCGATCCCCAGAAGAAGGTGCAGTTTAAAACCTACGCCGAATTCCGGATCAAAGGGGCCATGCTGGACGAGCTGCGCTCCCTGGACTGGGTTTCCCGCTCGGTGCGGCAGAAGGCCGCCCAGCTGGAGAAGGCCTGTCAGACCGTGGAGAAAAAAAGGGGGAGGGCGGTGGAGGACGAGGAGGTGGCCGAGGAGATGGGGCTCTCCCTGGACAGCTACTACAACCTGGTAAACGAGGTAAACGGGGTCTTCCTCCTGGATATCGAGCATGTGCGCCACAAAATCCCCAAGCTTCCCGAGGAGGACCTGATTAACCTCCTCATCGATGACCAGGATAAGCAACCCCTCCATATCCTCGGGTTGGAGGAATTGAAGAAAGTGCTGGCCGGGGCCATCGACGAGCTCTCCCCCAAGGAAAAAACGGTGATCTCCCTCTATTATTACGAAGAGCTCACCCTGAAGGAGATCGGGGAAGTCATGGGGTTTACCGAATCCCGGATTTGCCAAATCCACGCCAAGGCGATTCTAAAACTGAAGACCAAGGTCCGGGGTTATATGCGAGATTCGGTTTGATCGGAAAGGGCCCTCCCGTTTCCAACGCCGGGCCCTTTTCCGGGGAGACAATCATCGAGATGGTCAGACCAATCCGGAAGAAGAAGGAATCATCGGGCGAGGGGAAGGATTTCCATGGCCGATGAGTCCACCCTCTTTGGACAATTGAGTCAGATGAACCCTTCGGGTCGGGCCCGGGATTCGAAGGAAGTGCCCGTGAGCAAGGAATTCCGCCGTAAGCCCGGGGGCGGAAAGAGGCCGCGGAAAGAGCCGGGTCCCGAGGAATCGGGCCGGGAGGAACAGGAGGAAGGCCAGAAGGAAAATCCGGCGTCGGGCAAAGTCGTGGACATTCTGGTCTAGGTTTGGGGGAAAAAGGATGAATTGGAACGATGCCTGGGGATGGTGGATGGTGGAGGGAACCGTTTTAGCCTCCTTTCTGATCCTCTTCCTTTTCCTGAAAAAAACTCAGAAGGGGACGACCGCGAAGAAAGGGAAATCCCCGGCCGGGGGGAGAAAGCTGGAAGGCAACCTGGAAAAGATGAACCAGCTGCTGAAGGAATCGGAGGCCCTCTCTCTCGACCTTTCCCAAACCCTGGCGGAGAAGCGGGAACTGGTTAAGAAATTAATCGAGTCCCTGGACGGAAGGATTCAGAATTTGACCCACCTCCTTCAGAAGATCGAAGGGAAGATTCCGGGTCCCCCTTCCGAGCCGGGCGCCCGGGACGGAAACATGCAGGTCCTGGAGATGGCCACCGCCGGCTGCGGGGTGGCGGATATCGCCAGACGCCTGGGGCTCTCCCAGGAAGAGGTCCAGTTGATCCTGGACCTGAGAAAAATTACCGCCTCCGGTTAAAGGGCCCCTTGAACGAGATCCGAGTTCTCTCTTCCCCTCCGGTCCCCTCCCTTCGGGCCGAAACCGACAACCACCAGGATCGATTCCCCTTCCGGCTCGGGGAAATCCACCGGGCGAGAATTCTTCAGCAGGCGGAGCCCAATCGTTTCCTCCTCCAAGTGGGGGACCGGAGGCTATGGGTGGAAAGCCGCGTCCCCCTGCCGATTTCCCGGGAATTTACGGTCCGGGTGGAGGAAACCGAACCCAAGGTGATTTTGAAACTCCTCTCCCCCCAGGCCCCCGGAGAGCTGCAGCTTTCATCCCTCCTGAAAAAATACCTGGGCTCCGATGTGTCCCTAGCGTTCTTGGCCGATCGGCTCTCCCTTCTGGCCAAGGGAGGATTCCAGGGAATCCCCCCCTCGGTGAAAGGGTCCCTGGAGAATTTTCGGTCCTCCCTGCGGTCTCTTCCCGATCTTTCCGCGCTCCAACCGGAAACGCTGCGGGTCCTGGCCGAAAAATCGGGTATCTTCTGGGAGAACAAAATAAGGAATTGGATGGAAGGGACCCGGGGCGAACCCCTTTCCCGGATTCTCCAGGAGGACCTGAAGGGCCTGGGAATGAAGCTTCTGGCCGAGCTGCAGGGCGCGGGGGGCCAAGAAGGAGACCCCTTGCGGGTGGAGATTCTGAAGCGAGACCTCGAGGCCTTTCTCCTGAAGGTTGAACTCTACCAGGTCTTGAATTCACGAAATCCTGAACTGACGGACCGGTTATATTTAATCTTTCCTTTCTGGCTGGGGTCTCATCTGCAAATGGTGGAATTGAACCTTTCTTTTCCGAAGAAAGAGCGACGACCGGAGGGAGAAGAGGAATTCTCCCTTCTCTTTTTGCTGAACCTGCCTTCCTGGGGAAAGCTGAGAATTGAGGTCCAGATCAGGGAGCGGGCTCTCTTCTGCCGTTTTTGGGTTGGAGATGCCCAGGCTGCGGAGTCCATCCGGCTGGGTCTTTCGGCCCTTAAGACCCGATTGGAAAAGCTGGGTTTCGAACCCCACCTTCAGGCATCGGTGGATGGCGAAGAAATCCCGACGGGAGCGGTAGCGCAGGAGCTGGGAAAAGAAGCTCCGTCTCTTCTCAGCGTGATGATCTGAAGCGGTGTGAAGAATGAAGAATAAGGATAAAGGGAAAAAACTCGCCCGGGCCGTAGCCCTTCGGTACACGCCCCGGGAGGACCGGGCGCCCAGGGTGACCGCGAAGGGGTGCGGACCGGTAGCCGAAAAGATCATCGCCCTGGCCCGGGAGCACAAGATTCCCATCCGGGAAGACCAAGCCCTGGTCGAAGTCCTTTCCCAGCTGGATTTCTACGAAGAAATCCCTCCTACGGTTTATGGGGTAGTGGCTGAGATCCTGGCCTTCATCTATTCCCTCAACCGGAAATTCCATTCCCTGAACCCAAAGTAAGTCGGGCAAAAAATTCCCTTTCCTTCGGGTATTTTTTTCCATGCTTTGAAGAATGGGCCGGGGGTGCCCCCTGGGGTAAGGTGTCTTTCGGGAGGGGGGTAATCGCCATTCTGCCGGGTGCTTGTAACCCATGAATTTTCCTCTAGAAAAAAAACCTCAAGGAAGAATCGGGGGGAGGAAAGAAAAACCGCTTTTCCTGCCGGAGTGGCATATGAATTGCTCCTTGAGCGACAGAACCGGAAGGAGGAGGAAAGTGCACATCAGCCACAACCTAGCGGTCAATGGGCTTTTTCGCCAGGAAAGAAGACACGACCTTATCGCCAACAACCTGACCAATGCCCAGACGGCGGGCTTCAAGAAGGACATCCCCGTCTTTCAGAAAATTTTTTCCGAAGCCTCATCCTCAAACCCCCCGGGAGAGTTTGAAAGTTCGGTCACCTCCTTCCAGCAGGGGGAGCTGCAGAACACCCAGAATCCCTTCGACCTGGCCATTGATGGCGAAGGGTTCTTCAAGGTTAAGACTCCCCAAGGAATCCGCTACACCCGCAGCGGCCGTTTCCGCCTGAATCGGGAGGGAACTCTGACCCAGGACAGCGGATATCCGGTATGGGGAAGGACCGGGGAGATCAACCTGCGGGGAAACCAGTTTTCCGTGGACAAGGATGGGACCCTTTACGTGGACGGAGCCATACGGGACAAGCTCGCCCTGGTAACTTTCGCCGACCTGGGGGCATTGAAAAAGGCAGGCCATTCTCTTTTCTACCTGGAGGGCGAACAGGAGGAGAAGGAGGTTGCCCAGACCCAGGTCCACCAGGGGGCGCTGGAAATGTCCAACGTGAATCTGATGGAAGAGATGATCCGGATGCTCGACGCCTTGCGTACCTTCGAGGCCTGCCACAAGATCGTGCAGGTCCAGGATGAGATGGATGCCAAGGCGGTCAATGAAATGGCCAAGGTATAGCCATCCCAAAGGAATTTAAAGGAGGAGATCGAAGATGATGCGGGGTCTTTGGACGGCAGCCACGGGGATGTACTGCCAGCAGACCAACCTCAACGCGGTGGCCAACAACCTGGCCAACGTGAATACCACCGGGTTCAAGAAAAGCCGGGTCAATTTTCAGGACCTCATGTACCAGAACATGCGCATGCCCGGAGCCTCCACCTCCACGGGCGGGCAATTGCCCGCCGGAATCCAGGTGGGCATGGGGGCCAAGGTGGTGGCCGTGGAAAAGGTCCACGCCCAGGGGGACTATACCCAGACGAAGAATCAACTGGACATGGCCATCGAGGGAAAAGGATTTTTCAAACTGATGAGCAACGGCAAAGAGGTGTACACCCGCGCCGGGGCTTTCAAGCTGGACAAGGATGGGTACGTGTGCGACAGCCACGGCAACCGCCTCCAGCCGGAGTTCGCGGTCCCCCAGAGGACCGCCACCATCACCATCGAGCCCGGGGGACGGATCGTGGCCTCCGGGTCGGACGGGAGAGAGCTGGGGAGCGCCCAGATCCAGTTGTACAATTTTCCCAACCCGGCCGGGTTGATGTCCCTCGGCCAGAATCTTCTGGCTCCCAGCGAGGCCTCCGGCGACGCGGTTCAAGGAAATCCCGGAACGGATGAGTTCGGCACCCTCCTCCAGGGCTCCCTGGAGATGTCCAACGTGGACGTGGTGGAAGAAATGATCAACATGATTACCACCCAAAGGGCCTACGAGATCAACTCCAAGGTGATCCAGACGGGGGACGATATGCTTCACCTGGCCTCCAATTTGAAGAGATAGGAGCCGAGTCCATGAAGCGGGGCGGATTTCTCCTGGGCGTGGTTTTCCTGGTTTTAGTCCTCCTGTTCGCCTGCTGGGCGGAAGAGGCTGAGCCTTCTCCCCTCTCGGTAAATTTTAGGACCCAAGCATCCGTCTCGAAGGAAGCGGTGTACCTCGAGGATATTGCCTTCATTCAAGGCTCTTCCCCCTCGCTGGTGGAGAAAGCCGGAAAGACGAAAATTCACGCCTCGCCCTTTCCGGGGGAGGTTCTGGTCCTCTCCCGGGCGGCCCTTTCCGCGGCCCTGCACCGCAACGGAATCTCTTCCCTGGTGGCCCAGAGCCAGATTCCGGAGAGGATCGAGGTCACCCGCCCGGGCCGACCCCTGGAGCGATTAGAGGTCAGCCAGATTCTGGAAGACCACTTTCAAAGATCCCTGGGGGACGAGAGAAAAACGGTCAAAGTAATGGAGATACAGGGGTTCGACCGGATCGTGATTCCCGCCGGTGAAATCTCCTGGGAGGTCAAAGCTCCGGTGCGGTTTTCCCAGGGAGGCCATACGCCCGTATCCCTGATCCTCCGGGCCGAAGGGGAAAAAGTCCGGGAGGTGCGCGCCCAGGCGCGGCTGGAGGTCTTGGCCGAGGTGGTGGTGGCCAGAAATTCCTTGCGTAGGCACCAGGTTGTGGAAGAAAAAGATGTGCACCTGGTAAAGCGAAACATCAGCCAGTTGGCCGCGGATGTGATCATGGACCTGGGCGAGGTGCTGGGTAAAAGGGTGAACCTTTCCGTCAACAGCCAGGAAGTCCTGCGTAAATCCATGGTGGAGGTCCCGCCGCTGGTCAAGAAAGGCGACCGGGTGACCCTGGTGATGGAGAATGCGAATTTTAAGATTACCTCCATGGGCGAGGTGAAGGAGGAAGGCCGGGCCGGGGATCGGATCAAGGTGACCAATATCTCCAGCAAGAGAGAAGTCTATGGCCGGGTCCTGGACGGCCACACAGTATCGGTGGATTATTAAAAGGAGCCCAGCTCGATGATAAAGATTTTTTCCATTCCCACGGCCCTGGTTCTGACGCTAATCTGGGGAACCGGATGTTTGACCCCTCAGTCCTCCTCCAAGAGCACCTATTCTATGCCCCCGGCCTCGGCCCAGCAGTATTCTACAACCCCTCCTTCCCCGTCCGAGGGCTCCCTGTGGGTTTCCTCCAGAGGAGCGAACCTGTGCGCCGACGTGAAAGCCCGAAACGTGGGGGATATTGTGACCATCAACGTGGTGGAATCGGCCACCGCCTCCAACAACGCCTCGACCAAGACCGCCCGGAGTTCGGGCCTTGAAGCCAGCTGGAGCGGGGTTCTGCAAAAATTGAGCGGGGACTGGGTCGGGGGAGAGGTCAAAGCGGGCTTTGAAAACAATTTCGACGGCAAGGGGGATACGACGCGAAGCTCCCAACTGAGCGCCTACATCACCGCCCAGGTCATTCAGGTCCTTCCCAACGGGTACCTCGCCATCCATGGAAACCGCCAGGTGAGGGTGAACCACGAGAACCAGATTATCAACGTCCAGGGGGTGATCCGGACCGAAGATATCAACGCCAACAACATCATCCTTTCCACCTATATTTCCGACGCTAAGATCGAGCTGATCGGCCAGGGAGCGGTGAGCGACAAACAGCGTCCCGGCTGGCTGGCCAGGATACTGGATTGGGTCTGGCCGTTCTAGGGAACTTTTCGGACAGGAGCACGGGCATGAAAAATAGGTCGTTTCTCGTCGGTTTGACTTTCATCCTTGGGGTAATGATGTTCCTTCCTTCATTGGTGTGGGGTGCCCGGCTGAAGGATATCGCCTTCTTCAAAGGGGTTCGGAGTAATCAGTTGGTGGGATATGGACTCGTCGTGGGCCTCAATGGAACCGGGGACAGCAGCAGCGTGGACTTCACCATCCGTTCCATCGCCAACATGCTGGAGAGAATGGGAATCAACATCCCCCGGGAACGAATCCTGACGACCCGTCTCAAGAACGTGGCCGCAGTTATGATCACCGCCACCCTGCCTCCTTTTGCCGGGGTCGGCAACCGGATCGATGTCAGCGTTTCTTCCATCGGCGATGCCACCAACCTGGCCGGGGGAACTTTGCTCATGACCCCTCTCCTGGGTCCGGACCGTCAGGTGTACGCCCTGGCCCAGGGGGCCATCGTGACCGGCGGTTTTTCTGTTTCCGGGGCCTCGGGAAGCAGCGTCACCAAAAATCATCCCACCGTGGGGCTCATCTCCAAAGGGGCCCTGATCGAAAAAGAGGTTCCAGTCAACCTGGACGGGAAAAAGGAGTTGGCCCTGACCCTCTTCCATCCGGATTTCACCACGGCGGAAAAGGTGCAAGAAGCGATCAACCGCTCCATGGGCGGCGCCTATTCCCGGTGCGTGGATTCGGCCACCATTAAAATTTCGGTCCCCGACTCCCATCAGGACCGGGTCGCGGAATGGATGGCCTCCCTGGAGAGGCTGGAGGTCACCCCCGATTCGGTGGCCAAGGTTATCCTGAATGAAAAGACCGGAACGGTGGTTTTGGGAGAAAAAGTCCGCATCTCCACCGTGGCCGTGGCCCACGGCAGTTTGAGCATTCAGATCAAGGAACGGTACAACGTATCCCAGCCTTTGCCCTTGGCCCCCGGTTCCCCTCCCGGAACGCCCCCCATCCAGATTCCTCCACGGGAAGGGACCGGCCCCATCGTGGCCCCGGGAGGCTCTACCGTCGTTACTCCCGAGTCGAGCCTGGCGGTCAAGGAGGAAGGGAAGGCCATGATCATCCTTCCCAGCGGGGCGGACCTGGGAGAGGTGGTCAAGGCCCTGAACGCCATCGGGGCAACCCCGCGGGACCTGATCTCCATCCTCCAGAGCATTAAGGCCGCCGGGGCCCTCCAGGCCGACCTGGAAATTTACTAGTTCAAGAAAATGGACAGGATGCCGATAAA
>JACAEW010000191.1 GCA_013388675.1 Syntrophaceae bacterium
GCCCCTACATATCAATTCAATCCCAATTCTTTGAGCTTCTTATCCGTAGGAATCCCGTTTTCATCCCATCCCCGCTCGCGGTAATACTCGTCTTTCATCTCCTCCAGGTGGACCACCTTCCCCGCTGATGGGCCGGCAGTGTGGGGCTCGCTGATCAGGCGCGAAGGTAAGGAATCATCCTTGCGGGAAAAACCTGCCCGCACCAGGAAAAGCCTTTCCGCATTCAGAATCCGTTCTCCGGCTTTCATCAGTTCATCCATCGAATATTCTGCCCCGGTCACGGCGTTCAAATACTCCAGGATTCCGTCGGGATAGATCTCCAATTCGGGCCGCACCAGGTTCCGGCCGGCGAAAAACATGCAGAGGCCGGAAGCATCGAAAATACTAAAAACCTCATGCCACAGCTTTACCAGTTTTCCTTTCCCCTTCCATTCGTGCGGGTCAACCGCTTTGGGAATCCCCACCATCTCGCAGTAGGCCATGTGCCCCCGGCAATGGGATGCACCGATGGGGGAAGTGGCGTAATTCAAGCCTTGACCCTGGAGCCCCCGCGGGTCGTACCCCGGCATTTCCAGCTTTTTCGAAACCATGGCCAACTCAGGATGCCCGTATTTTTCGGCCAGGCGGTAACTTCCCAGGGCCAATTCATCCCCGAAGCCCTCCCGCAAACCGGTCAGCCTGGTAAGCTCTACGAGCCTTTTTCCATCCCCCCATAGGACCGGGCCCCCGGCCTGTTTGTCGGTCAAGTAGCCCCGCTGGTATAGCTCCATGGCGCAGGCGATGGTCCCGCCCATGCTGATCGTATCCAGGCCCAGTTCGTTGCACAGGTAATTGGCCTTGGTTATGGCCGCAAGGTTATCCACCATGCAGAGAGCGCCCAGGGCAAAGCCGGTCTCGAACTCGGGGCCTTCCCCCTCTCCCTCAAATCCGGCCTCTTCCACCTTGGTAACCCGCGCGCAGGCGATTGGGCAAGCCCAACACGCGCGGGTTTTGACCAGGTATTTCTGCGTGAGGGTCTGGCCGGTAATGGCTTCCCAGCCCCCGAACTGCCCCTGTTGCCAGTTCTGGGTCGGGAAAACCCCGAATTTCTGAACCAGAGGGGTCATCACCCCGATGGTGCCATGCTGGCTTAAGGGAGAAGGTCCCATCTTCTGGACTCCTTCCCGGAATTTGTTCAAGACCCGATTGTTGATCTCGGCGAAACGATCTTTATTGGCGATGGGGACCGCATCCTTGCCCCTAACCACGACCGCCTTGAGGTTCTTGGACCCCATGACCGCCCCGACTCCCGATCGGCCCGCGGCCCGGTCCTTTTCGTTCATGATGGCGGCGAAGAGAACCTGTTTTTCTCCGGCGGGGCCGATGCAGGCGACCCGGGCCTTGGGGTCGGTCTCTTTAAGCAAAGCATCCGTAGTCTCCGGAACCCACTTCCCCCAGAGATGCCCGGCCGGCCGGAGTTCGGCTCTCCCCTGATCGATCCAGAGGTAAACCGGTTCTTTCGCTCTGCCGGTGAATAGGATGGCATCCAGTCCGGCCCATTTCATCTCCTTGGGAAACTGGCCGCCGGAATTCGAACAGGTTATCGCTCCAGTCAGCGGCCCTTTGGTCATGACCATGTACCGGGCCGCTGTAGGAGCGGATGTGCCGGTCAACGGCCCCGCGGCCATAATCATCATGTTCTCCGCGAATAATGGATCGCAGGTGGGGTCCCCCTCTTTCAGCAGATAGTGAACCCCCAGCCCCCGGCCCCCGATGTAATCCCTCGCCACCTTCGGGTCCAAATTTTCCTCTTTGATCTTTCCCGAGGTCAGATCAACCCGAAGTATCTTTCCGCGCCATCCGTACATTTTTTTCTCCTTTGCCCTTAAATTTTTCCGAATTTATATCTCCGATAGAAATTTTTCCCCTCCGCGCCGCTCTTTTTCTTACCATTTCTTTTACCACCCGAGCGGTTGCCATTCAACCATAAAGGTGGCAGGTAACCTGGCTCCCATCCGGAAAGAATCGGATGGACGGTTCGGTTTCGGCGCAAATCGGCCCAATCCGCTCCGGGCATCGGGTGTGGAAGCGGCACCCGGAAGGAATATGGGTTGCGCTGGGAATATCCCCTTCGAGGAGGATCGCCTTTGCTGGTTGTTCGGCCTGGGGAAGGGGGACCGCCGACACGAGCGCTCGGGTATAAGGATGCCGGGGGGCGGAAAAAACCTCCTCCGTGTTTCCGGCTTCCAGGATCCTCCCCAAATACATCACCCCCACTCGGTCGCAGGCGTAGCGGATCACCGCGAGGTTGTGAGAAATATACAGGTAAGTCAGGCTTAATTTCTCCTGAAGGGATTCCAAAAAATTCAGCATCTGGGCTTGCACCGACACATCCAGCGCGGAGGTGGGTTCATCCAGGATGAGGAGGCGAGGATGTAGAGAAAGCGCCCGGGAGATTCCTACCCGCTGTTTTTGACCGCCGCTTAGTTCATGAGGGTAGCGGAACATGTGCTCCCGTTTTAAACCCACGAGAGCCAGCAATTCTTCCACCTGCTCCCGGAGTTTTTTCCCTTTCAATCGTTCATGGATCACCAAGGGTTCAGCAACGCTCTGGAAGACCGTCTTTCGCGGGTTCAGGGAGGAGTGGGGGTCCTGAAAGATCATCTGCATGTTCCGGCGGATCTCTTTCATCTCGCTTCCCAAAACCCGGCAGATGTCTTTTCCCTGCCACAGGATTCGCCCCTCGCTGGGTTCGATTAGCCGCAGAATGGCGCGGGCCACGGTTGTTTTGCCGGATCCCGATTCTCCCACCAGCCCGAAAGTCCTACCCCGGGGAATGGAGAAGGAAATTCCGTCAACGGCCCTCACCTTCCCCTGGGTCCCTCCGAAAAAACCCTTCTTCAGGGGGAAGTATTTTCTTAAACCCTGGATTTCCAGCAGATTGTCATTCATGTCCGATCAAGAGGCGAAGAGCAAGCAGCTAACCCAATGTCCTTCTTCTAACATAAAGGACGAGGGCTTTTCCGACCGGCACCGATCCATCGCAGAAGGGCAACGGGGATGGAACCGACATCCCGGAGGCGGATGAATCAAATCCGGGATAGTTCCCTGAATGGGCTCCGCCTTCCCCCTTCGTTTGGAAAAAGTCAGAATGGAATTTAACAACCCTTGCGTATAGGGATGGTAAGGTTTTTTGAAAAGCTGCGCAGTTGAGCAAATCTCCACGATATTCCCGGCGTACATGACCGCAATCCGCTGGCAAACCCGGGCGACCACGCCCAAGTCGTGGGAAATCAGGAGGACGGAGTGGCCGTGTTCTTGGACCAGCTCATCCATCAGCCTCAGAATCTGGGCCTGGATGGTCACATCCAGGGCAGTAGTGGGTTCATCGGCGATCAGGATTTTAGGCGACTTGGACAGAGCCATGGCAATCAGCACTCTCTGCCGCATTCCCCCGCTGAATTCGTGGGGATAGGATTTGATACGCAGTTCCGGCTGGGGGATTTTCACTTCCCGGAGCAGGTCGATGGCTTTTTTCCGGGCTTCTTTCCGATTCCTTTTCCGGCCCGGTGTCCCTCCGTTGCCCCCCGCCAGCAGCACGTCCACCAGCTGTTCCTCTATGGTAAAAACTGGATTCAGGAAGGTCATGGGGTCCTGGAAGACCATAGAGATTTTCTCCCCCCGGATGCTCCCCATCTTCTCCTCCGGCATTCGGATCAGGTCCATGCCCTCAAAAAGGATCTGCCCCGAAACGATCCGCGCCGGGGGCATCGGGAGCAGTTTCAGGATGGCCTTGGCGGTGATGGATTTCCCGCAGCCCGTTTCCCCAACCAGCCCCAGGGTGTCTCTTTTTCCCAGGACAAGGTCGATCCCATCCAGCACCCTGGCGACTCCTTCAAAGGTTTCGAACTCGATCCGCAAGTCTCTGATTTCCAGGATGGAAGTCATTTCTATCCCCGGCTCTGCGGGTCGAGAACATCCCGCAGCCCGTCCCCCAGAAGATTGAATCCCAAAACCGTCACCAGAATGGCCAGCCCGGGAAAGGTGGCCATCCACCACCTTTCGGGAAGGTAATTACGGCCTATCGAGATAATGGCTCCCCATTCGGGTTCGGGCGGCTGGGCCCCGACTCCGATAAACCCCAGGCTGGCCGCGAAGAGGATGGCCATTCCCATGTCCATGGAAGCTTTCACCATGATGGGCGAAGTGCAGTTGGGAAGAATATGGCTGAAGATGATTCGCACCCTGGATACCCCGAGGGATCTGGCCGCTTCCACGAAGGCTTCTTCCCTCAGGGCCAGGGTCTTTCCTTGGACCAGGCGGACGTACCCGGGCCACCAGACGATGGAGAGGGCGATCATGGCGTTAGCAATTCCCGGTCCCAGGGCGCCCACGATGGCCAGGGCGAGGAGAAGTCCGGGGACCGCAAGGAAAACGTCGGTGATCCGCATGATGATCTCGTTCATCCATCCGCCCATGTATCCCGCGGTGATCCCCAGGGGAATGCCGATGCCCATGGCCACAAAAATGATGATCAGCCCGATCTGCAGCGAGATCCGGGTCCCCATGACCACCCGGGAATAAAGGTCCCTGCCCATCTCGTCGGTCCCGAAGGGGTAGGCCAAGCTGGGCGGATGAAGCTTGCGGTCCATATGAACCGCCCCGGTAACATCCTCCGGATGAGTGATGATCAGCGGGCCGATGAGGGCGACGGTCAGGAAGAAAAAAACCAGAATGAACCCGATCACCGAAAGGGGACTGCGGCTGAGGGTGTAGACGGTGAGTTTCAGGTTGCGCACCCAGCTCTCCTTCTCCTCCTTCCAGTTTTTGATCGTCGCCCCGATTTTCATCATTCCGGGTTTTCGTCTCCTCCCTTCGCCTGAAATGTTTGGCGGTTATTCGTAGCGCACCCGCGGGTCGAGGTAGCCGTATCCCAGGTCCACCAGCAGGTTGGCCATCATAAAATTCATCCCCAGAACCACGGTCACCGCCATGACCGGCTGGAAATCGGAATAGACCGCCGCGGCCACGGCGTAGTTCCCGATTCCCGGCCAGTCGAAGACCATCTCCACCACGATCGTCCCCCCCAGCATCCACCCGTAGCGCAGGCCGATCATGGTCAGGGTGGGGATGAGGGCGTTCTTCAGGGCGTATTTGCGGATGATCAGGCTCTTGGAAATCCCCTGGGCCTTTTCGTTGAGGATGAAATCCCGGTGGAGGACCTCCAGCATCTCCGCCCGGTTGATGCGGGCAATGCTGGCCAGCGCCGGAAAAGAGAGAACGACCGCAGGAAGAAGGATGTGGGCCAAGGCGTTGAAAAAAACTTTTCCGTTCCCGGTAACCAGGCTGTCGATCAGGAAAAACCGGGTGATCGCCTCCGGGGGCGTCAGGACGGTATCCAATCGCCCGCCGATGGGCAGGAAGTGGAACTTCGATGCCAGAAGGAGCTGGAGCATGATCCCCAGCCAGAACATGGGTACGGCCACCCCTGTGACCGTAAGAAATCGCAGAAGGTGGTCGATCCAGGTATCCCGATAAACCGCCGAGAGGACCCCCAAGAAGAGGCCCAGGAGGGTCGCCAGGGAGATGGATACCAGGACGAGTTCAACCGTGGCCGGAAGAAAGCGCTTGATGTCGTCCCACACTTCGTGACGGGTGCGGATGGACCGCCCGAAATTCCCCTGAAGCAGGCCGCGGACGTACTTCCCGTACTGAACCACGAGAGGCTGGTCCAGGCCGAACTCCCGGGAGATCACCTGGACCATCTCTTCGGTGGCGTCGGGCCCGGCCGCTAGGCGGGCAGGGTCGCCCGGCGCGACCCGGGAAACGACGAAGACCACGATGGTCAAGCCGAGAAGGGTAATGCTCATCAGGAGAAGGCGTTTGACGATGAAACGCTTCATCTATTTTTCTTCCGCCGCAAATGGAGGAAGGGGCCGCTTCCTGGCAGGGCTCCGGTCCCTCCCTAAGGAATCGATCGCCTTTGCTCAATCTTCGATGTACAGAGGATACATGTCGATCTCCCCGGTAAAGCGCATCGGGGAGAAGACGAAGCCTTTCACGTGGCTGCGGAATGCCCAACGCCGGTTCATGAGCATGCCGAAGAGCTCAGGAGCATCCTCCATGATCCGCACCTGGATCTCCTCATAGAGCTTCTGCCGTTCCGGCCAGTTCACGGTAAAGCGGGCCTTTTCAATCAGGTCCCATACCTTTTCATTCTGGTAGAAATGGGACCCGTAATATTTTCCCCAGGAAACTTTGTGATATTGAATGGCCACTACGTCCGGATCATCCATGATGGGGGTGGTGAAAACGGCCATCAAATCCGGAGAGGTTTCCACCTTGGATCCCCGGGCCACCATGTTGGGCCAGACCAGGGGGACTATTTTCAGCTTGATGTTCAGCTTGGAGAGGTTGTCCAGGAGAACCAGGCCGATCTGCCGCTCCTCCTCCAGCGCCTGGACGTACACGTATTCCAGTTCAAACCCGCCGTTGGGGTACCCGGCCTTGGTCAGGTGTTCTTTGGCCTTTTTCAGGTCCTGGCGGTACAGGTTCGGAACCGGGACGTAGCCCCTCATCCCCTTGGGGAAGGGGCTGTCCTGAAGGATGGCATTGCCGTTGTAGATCTTTATCATCGAGGGATAATCGAAGGCATAACAGACCGCCTTGCGGATGTTGATGTCCTTGGTCAGGCCTTTCTGGCAGTTCATCTTCAGGCCGAAGGTCGTCCATCCGGGATCGTTGGTCACGTAAACCTTCGGGTTCTTGACCACCAGGTCAAAGTCGTCGGAATTGAGCCCTTCCAGGGCGTCCAGCTCCCCCTTCTCCAGGGCCATCTTCAGGGAGCTCGACTCCCGGATGATCCGGTAGATGAAGCCATTGATGTGCTTGGGGTTCTCCCAGCCCCGCCAGTAGTCCTCCACGGCCTCGAGTTCGTAGAGGACGCCGTGTTCCCACCGCTTCATACGGAACGGCCCGGACCCGGCGTCGTGGTCCTTCAGCCAGCCCTGGCCGAAATCCTTGTCCTTCTCGTTGGCCATGACGACCTTGGGGTTCATGATGTACCACCATGGCAGAGCCATCTCAAAGGCCGCATAGGGACGTTTCAGGCGGAATTCGATCGCGTAGTCATCGACCACCCGGATCCCATCGCTGTCCAGAAAATCCATGAGCATCCACGCCGGCCCCTTTTTCAGGGCCAGGGTTCGTTCGAAGGACCACTTCACTGCCTGGGCGTTCACCGGGTCCCCGTTGTGAAACTTGGCGTTCCGGACAAGCTCGAAAGTCCAGACCAATCCGTCCGGCGATTTTTTCATCGACTTGGCCAGCCAGGGGACCACCTTGGGGGGATTCCCCACATATTTGAGCAGGGCGTCGTACATCGCTTGCTGAAGCATGCGGGCGGACCAGTCGTAATACTGGCTGGGGTCGATGTTCGGGGCGGGTTGCCTCCCGCCAAAGATGAGGATCTTCTTTCCATCCCGCTTTTCGTATCCGTAGGCCGGCAAAGCCACGAAAAGGCAAAGGATGATGATCGGAAACACCCTTTTCCAAAAACCCCTTTTCCTATCCATACTCGGACCTCCTTTCATTCTCTTAATCGCATTGACAAAAGCAAACCGAATCAGGGTGGATTGGATCCCCTCGCTAACTCAGCAGCTCCGCCAGGGCCCGGGCCACGAGGGAATTGGCCAAGACCGTAGGCTTTCCGGTGATTTCCATGACTCTCTTCTTCATGGCCGGGGTGTAGCCCATGCAGTTCATCACCACTACGTGCGGGTCTTTCCTGCGCAGGGCTATGGCGGCTTCCCCCAGTTCATCCCCGGCGGCATAGGGCGAAGCGGCGAAAAAGGAAAAGGTTCCTTTCAGGCGTTTGTACTTCTTTCGGGTCTGAGGAAGCTGGGCTTTCAGCGGACTCATCATTCCGAACCGGACCTTTTCCCCCTGGAGGGCAAGAAGGAAGTGATCCAGGATTTTCTGCGGCTCCAGGAGGAGCCGCCGGGAACGAAATGGCGGGAATTTCCCCGTACAAAGGAGCAGGAGGGCTTCCGCCCCCCTCTCAATCAGCAGGTCGATGCACGCTTGCATGCGCGGGAGGATATACCGCTTGCCGATCACCACCTGGGTGCCGTCGGCCATGCGGGTGCACAGAATGTAATCTCCTTTTTTCGGGGAAAATTTTTTAACCTCCTCCAAGGACAGTCCATCCAGGGCCCCCGCCTCCAGGATTTCGAAATCCGGACCCAGAATTTCCTTCATCCCCGGTACTACATCCACCCTCGGCGACTGACCAATGGTGATCAATCCCACCCTTTTCGGAATCATGTCTTCCCTCCGCCCAGGGTTTGCAGATGGTTCATAGGGCCGTATAGATGAACGATCCGGTCGAATTCATTCTCGTCGTAAAATCGGCATTTCCCCGATCCGAAGCCCTTGGCCGCCTCGATGGTGAAGCGAACCGCCTCGGCAATGTCGCTTTCATGGCTTGCCCCCGTGGCGCATCCGGGAACTGCCGTTTCGGTGGTGATGGCCATCCCCACCACCGGGGCCCGCGTGGCCGTGCAAGGCTGCAGGATGCTGTTCAGGTGAAAAATCCCGTTCCCGTAGGGGGTGATATCCTGCATGGTGATGGCAAAGACCAAAGGACTTCGCCCGCTGGTGATCTCCATAAGGCTGAGAAGGTCCTCGCTGACCCGCAGGATATAGCCTTCCTTCACCGTGGGAGAGATGGCAAACCCCCGCTGGTTGATGATCCGGTTGCCCTTGGTGGTGTCGATGGAAAGGATGGCTTCCATCGCCGGGTCGACTTCATGGGCGTTCAGGGTCTTCATATCCACGGGCGATCCCATGAAGGGCACGGGCTCGTGCGGCTGGGTGGGCGCGTTGGGGCAGACATGGGTGGAAACGATGACGTCCCCGGGGAGATGATCTCCCCTTTTTTTCATGTCGGCCAGCTTCAGTGCCACCGAAAGGGCGGTCACCGCTCCGTCGGCGTCCGAGACCAGGCCGATCCTCTCCGGACGGGCTCCGACCCCCCCTAGCCTGCCGATCACCCCCAGGGTGGGATGGGATCCCCTTCTTTTCCTGCCCGCCGACCCCGGAATATGGACCTTGATCGAATCGGTCTTCCCCTTTTCCCCCCGGATGGTCTGCACATCCACGTCGGAAAGGCCCCTTTCCCGCAAAAGGGATGCGACCCGTGTCCCATCGACCGTGGCATCATCCAGGAGGTCGTAAATTTCCAGAACCTGCTTGAGGGCCATATTCTTTCCCTTTCTTTATCCATCGGGCTCCAGCTTAAAAAGCGCGAATTATCTTTTCCATCGGCGTATAGGGAATCGAAAATTCGAAATGCTTGGGGGAAACCAGGTCGATCGCTTCCGGCTTCCGCCAAAAAGGGGGGGCCGGAATACCGAAAACTAGGATATTCAAGCCTTCCCTCATGTTCGAATTGGTGATCGGATAGCCGCTCTTCCCGTCCAGGATGCAAATCAAATCCGGGGTAACCACATAGGGTTCTCCATCCAGCCAGGTCAGAAGGTTTTCGTTCTTCAGCCACACCTTGAGTTCATGCCCGGAATACTTATCCTCTCCCCGGACGAAGATCGTTCCCCAGAGAAAACCGTCCCGGTCCTCCCATTCAAAACGATGGACCGCGCCGCGGAAAAGCTCCGTTCCTCCGGAGGCCCTGATGACCGCCTGCCCGGGGTCTTGCCCTTTCCGTTCGGCCTCCCGCAGCGCGCCCCCGATTTTCATGGCTTGGGTGACCCCGCCGGGGATGATGGTTTTTTTGAACACCTTCCCCTGAACCGGGCATCGAACCGCTGTCGTTCCCCCTCCCACCACGGCCATGGCGCGGGCAATTCTTTCGGCGTCCTTGAAACTGGCCGTCTTCTTCACCTCGACCGAGTTCCCTCTCAGGTCGGTTAATACCATGGGAGTTATGGGAACCTTGTGGATGGTGTAGGTCTGCATCATGAGTTCCGGCTTGGCCCGGCCGATGGTGTCCGCATCAACGAAGGGCAGACCGGCCAGCGCTCCCAGGATCGCGGCCACCGGCGTGTTGTATCCCCCCAGTTCCGCGGGGACCGTGGCAAAAGCTTTCCTGCCCATGGCCTCTTCAAGCGTCCTCAGGCCGGTCAGAAGGGGGCCATCTTCGGCCAGAATCCGCGAGCGATAATCCTCCGTATTCCGATCTTCGCCCCGGGAGGGAGCGATCGAACCCACCATGGCCGGATGGATGACGAACTCTTCGTCGGGGACTTCTTCCACGGAGATGAGGCGGATCGTTTTCCCCCTTTCGATTAATCTATTCAAGAGAAAAAGACCCAGTTCGGGCGAGCCGCCCCCCCCGGTCCCGAGGACCGTGGCCCCCAGGCATAGGTCGGCAATGTCTTTCGTGTTTAAATCCTTCATGGATGGCAGTCTCCTCCGGTGGAAAGCCGATTCAAATCGGGACTATTCTACCAGCGTCTCGCTTTTTGTCAACTTGCCTAAATTGCCACCCTTGACATCCCATTTTCTTTCTCCTACTTTGAATAAATAGCCGTTTAAGTCCGCAGGCTTTTTGGAAAAGGGGTAGGCATGAGCCCGAACCGGTTTAGAGAAGCCCTCCTGGAAAAGAAGCAGTTCGTCTACACCCTGGAGTTAGTCCCCGGCCGGGGGGCTAAGGGCAAAATTCTCGAAGAGGCCATGAAGATCGCCGAAAAGGCGGTGAAGGGAAACCTGATCCACGCCCTCTCCATCACCGACAATGCCGGCGGTCACCCGGCTCTCTTTCCCAATGTACTCGGCCGCGAAATCTGCGGGATGGGGATGAACCCCGTCATTCATTTCACCTGCAAGGACAAGAACCGGAACCAGATTGAGTCCATTCTCTACGCCCTGGACCGCATCGGCATCGAGAACCTTCTGGTCATGACCGGAGATTACCCCTTGTACGGGTTTGAAGGGAAAGCCAAACCGGTCTATGACCTGGATTCCATCCAGCTCCTCCATTTAATCAAGACGATGAACGAGGGAAAATGTATCGATGGGAAAGCCCCGGGAGGGGGAGCGGAATGCCTCCCCACCCATTTTCTCAAAGGCTGCGCTGTTTCCCCTTTCAAGATGCAGGAAGAGGAGGTCCTGGCCCAATACTTTAAGCTGTGCAAAAAGGCGAAGGCAGGGGCGGATTTCATCATCACCCAGGTGGGATACGATGCCCGCAAGTTCGACGAAGTGCTCCGGTTCATGCGCCAGCAGGGAATCGCGCTGCCGATTATTGGAAATGTGTATGTCCTCAATCGCCCGGTGGCGAAAGTGATGAACAGGGGCGACGTACCCGGTTGTGTAGTGACTGACAGCTTATACCGGCTCATCGAGGAAGAATCCAGGGCCCCGGACAAGGGGAAAGTCGCCCGTCTCACCCGGGCGGCCAAGCTGGTTGCCGTTCTGAAGGGAATCGGGTATCAGGGGGTTCACATCGGGGGGCCCAACCTAAAATATGAAGATGTGGAATGGCTGATTGAAAAATCGAAAGAATATTCGGCCGCTTGGGATTCCTTGGTGAGGGAATTTTCCTTCCCCCAGGAAAAAGGATTTTATCTCTACATGGAGGATGCGAAAACCGGCCTAAACACCGATGTCCCCAATTTCAAACGTATTCATCCCCGCAAAAAATGGGGCTACCGGTTCATGCGCTTTTTGCACCATTTCATGTTTGTCCCCGGAGCGCCCCTGTTTAAAACCGCTCGTTGTTTTTTTCAAAAGATTGACGGATCGCGGGCGGAAATCCCCTTTACTGAGCTGGAGTACTGGATCAAGTTCGCCTCCTCCCGCTGCCAGCGGTGCGGAGACTGTACCCTTTCAGAAATGGCCTTCCTTTGCCCCCAGTCCCAGTGCGCCAAGTTTCTTCTAAACGGACAATGCGGAGGATCCCGGGATGGCTGGTGCGAGGTTTTTCCTGGAAAAAAGAGGTGCATTTATGTGCGAGCCTACAGACGGTTGAGGGCTTACCGGGAGGAAGAATCCATGGAAGACGGCTACATTCCCCCCCGCAATTGGGACCTGAGCGGAACCTCTTCCTGGGCCAATTACTTTTTGGGCCGCGACCACCAAGGAATAAAGCAATAATTCCCTCTCGTAGCTCCCATAGATGTTTCTTAGAGTCGGCGAAAGGTTTATAAAAAAGCCAGGGGAATAATCCCTGCTTTCCATTGGATGACCCGCCACTTGAGAGGAAATGGCAGACCTTATTTCTTCAATTCATAGGAAACCAGCTCCCAATCTTTTCCGGCTCCTGTTTCCCCTAATTCTTCGTGATATCCCTTTTCATAGTGGCATTTGACCAGGTTTTTTGCCTCCGGGGAATACCAGTACCAGGCCTTGGTTTCGGGCATGGGCAGCAGCCTAGGCTGGACCATAGCAGGGGTCCAATTTTATAATCGTTTTTGACCGCCCTGAATTTTCCGGCCCGGACCTCAACCTCTTCCCATCCCAAAACCCGAAAGGTTTCGTGATATTCAACCTGAAAGCACCGCAATGGAGGGCTCGGCAGGCAGGGAGAAAGGCACTCTTTCTTTGGAGGCGGCCTCCATCGGAGGCGGAGTTGGGCGTCGGACCTTTCTTGGCCTTGATCACCCCCCGCTCTATCAACAAGCGATACACCCGCACAGGTTCCGCATTTTTTTAAAAGCCTTGCTCCCCCAGGGGCTTAAACTCAAAAGGCAATCTGTTTTTCACCTGATCATGCGCAGTCCCCAAAATACACACCCCGCCCGGCTCCGCCAACCCTTCCACCCGAGCCACGATATTCACCCCATCCCCGAAGATCTTCTCTCCCTCCTCCACCACGTCCCCAAGGTTGACCCCGATCCGAAACTCCATCCGCCGATCTTCCGGCAGCCCCGCGTTCCGCCCTTTGAGCTCCTTCTGGATCTCAACCGCGCCCTGAGCCGCATTCACCACGCTGGAGAATTCCGCAACAAGGTTGTCCCCAGGAGCATCCACCACCCGTCCGCCATATCGCCGGATGAGCTCCCCCCCGTAGCCTGCTTATAGTTATTGAGCGTGCGAACGGTCGCCTCTTCGTCCTACCCCATGAGGCGACTGTACCCTTTGACATCCGCACTCAGGATGGCGACAAGCTTGCGTTTCAAGTGGTCGGAATTCATGGAATCATCCCCTTAAGGATATGATGGGCGAACAAAGGGAGAATAACTATCTGCCGAATTTTTGACCTGAGAAAGGTTAGAATCCAAAAAGCAGCAGAAAATTTCTCTGAGGTTTCCCCGGCAAGAACCTTCCGGATACTCTCTTTCATCTCATCCTCCAGAAGGTTTGGGTTAAGGCAGGGGCAAGTGTAAATGAAACCCGTTTTTAACTGACGGCCGGAATATCCGAATGAATTTCAGCAGGACAAGAATTTTTGTCAAGCCCGGCTTGGGGGCTCATCGAGGGCTCATTTTTCAAAGGCTTCACTCAAACAAGATTTTTCCGTTTACGACTTAGCTCTTATAGACCCAACTCCTTTTTTAGCCGCTCACGCCCCTTATCTTATTCTTTCTCTTTACTGCCACGCCGGAATCATAGTCGGCTTGCTCTTTGGCTATCTACCTTAAACGCAAATATTCCTTCTGCCCGTACTTGGTTCCAAGGTCTTTCCCTTTCCTGGCAGAGCGACTCAGGGATCCCCGCTCAATGGCGATCTGCCTTGCCAAATAAACCTTGGCAAGGCTTTGGTAAAGTACATCCTTCTTATTGGCAAGGGTTTTAAGCTCTGCCAGCATGTCCGCGGAGACCCGGATTGAAATGGACTTCAAGGACGGCTTCAATTTTGGGATAGGTCCCCTTCGGATACTCCCAGTATCGAAAAAATCGAGGGGGGAGTGAGTTGCCCAAAAGTAACGCTCCTCGTCCTCGGTCTTGAATTCCGGAACCTGATTAGGCATTTTCTTCATAAAATTTCCTCTTTTTTCGGCTCAAATCCATTGCGGAGATGACTCGAATCAAACTTTCTCTTTTCGTGAAGGCCAGCGCTCGAAAACGCCCTTTATCCGTATGCCCAAAGGAGGCCCACCTTTTCTCCACAGTGAAATGTTTTTTTTCCGCGATAATAAGCAAAGGTACGTTGAAAAAAATCTGTTCACACTCCCAGTTTTTGACATTATGCAAGACTCGGTTCTTATCCACATTCCCATCATCCCATTGAAAACCCTCGATAAGCTCGATTTCGTCCTTCATGTTCTAATTTGTATAGGATAACAATATACACGGCAAATCGTTTCAAGTTACGGCCGCTTCATGGATTTTCCCCGGCATTTCGATCCCCGCCTTTTTTGCTTAATCTGCGTAACCTACGGATAAGTAGTGGAAATAGATAACTCTTTTTTCTATAATGAGAAAACCCATCAGATATCGTTGGTTACTAAATCCATCCATGAAAGTGAGGACAAGATGGTCGCCAAAATGAATCCGGTAAAAGTCGCCGTCGTCCAAGCCGCACCGGTTCTGTTTAACTGGGAAGCCACGGTGGAGAAAGCCTGCCGCCTGACCGCGGAGACCGCTGCCCAGGGCGCAAAGCTGATCC
>JACAEW010000070.1 GCA_013388675.1 Syntrophaceae bacterium
AGCTTAAACTGCGACAACCCCATTCATTTCCGACGCGACCCGATGGAAGAACCGCTGCCTCAGGATGTCCTGCCCCGGGCGGGATGCCCCCTTGGGCCCGGCCAACTCGCTTCCAGCAGGGGTAGACCCGGGAAGCTCAAAATCTTCCTCAAGCATCCACTCGATTGGGAGAAGACCCTCTTTTCTTTGCAGGCATATGAATTTTTGCTGGAAATCGTCTTACCGCTTGCCCCCACGCTAACCCTCCCCCTCGGAAGGGAGAGAGGAGGGAGAGGAAGTTGTCCGGCATTCGTTCGGCCCGCGGAGCCCGGAAAGGTTGCGGGCATCGCAGAGAACTCCCTGGGAGCGAAACATGGTCCGCAAGACCTCCACATAATGGCCGAATCGCTCCGACCCCAGAAGGTCCCACGTCCGCGGACGGGGGATATCGATTTCTTCGATCAGGTCGATCCGTCCCGGCCGCGGGGTCATCCCCACCACCCGATCCGATAGAAAGACCGCTTCCAGGATGTTATGGGTCACGAAAAAAACGGTCTTTTTCGTCTCCATCCAGATGTGCTGAAAGTCGAGGGTCAGCTGTTCCCGGGTGAGGTTGTCCAAAGCCCCGAAGGGTTCGTCCATGAGAAGGAGCGGCGGATCGTGGATCAGGGCCCGGCAGATGGCCACGCGCTGTTGCATGCCCCCGGATAGCTCGTAAGGCCGATGGTTCTCAAAGCCCTCCAGGCCCACGAGCTGCAGAAGGCGGCGGGCCCGGTTCGAAGCTCCTTCCATTTCCATGCGGCGGACCTCCGCCTGGATGAGGATGTTTTTGATGACCGTCCTCCATTCCATGAGAACCGGAGATTGGAAGACGATCCCGATGTTGGACTGGGGCCGGTCGACCTCTTTTCCTCCGATGAGGACTTCTCCCGTGGTCTGGGGAAGAAGCCCGGCCACGATCTTCAGCAGGGTGCTCTTTCCGCATCCCGAGGGGCCTACGATGGAAACGAATTCCCCCCGGGCCACGGACATATCGACCCGTCCCAGGGCGTCCACATTCCCCCGTTTGGAAGGATAGGTCTTGGTGACCCCCCGGATTTCAATCAGGTTCTCTGGGCTCATAATCCCTCGATCTCTTTCAATCGTTCGGACACATGCCAGGAAATCAGCAGTTTCTCCAGAATCCAGACGACAAAGAAGAGACCCATCCCCATGAGGGTAAGGACGATGATGGCCGAAAAAGCGAGGGCCGTATCGAGTTGCCCGTTGGCCAGGAGAAGAACGTATCCCAGTCCCTTTTCCGACCCCACCCATTCCCCCACAATCGCCCCGACCACCGCCAGGGTGATGGCCACCTTCAACCCGGCAAACAGGAAGGGAAGGGCAAAAGGAAGGCGGACCTTTCGGAACATTTGCCAGCGGGTGGTGCCCATGGACTGAGAGAGGTGAATCATCTCGAGGGGAAGGGATTTGAGCCCGGCCACCGTGTCGATGACGATGGGGAAGAAGGAAATCAAAAGGGTAATCAGAATGTGCGGCAGGGAGGTCATCCCCAGCCAGATGGCGAAGAGGGGAGCGATGGCGATCTTGGGGACGGTCTGGGAGAAGACCAGCAGGGGATAGAGGGCCTTTTCGGCAACCTTCCAGGAAGAGATGAGCAGGGCAATGGGCACCCCCACCGCAATCGCCAGGAGAAACCCGGACAGAATCACGTACAGGGTGTAAGCGGCATGAGTCCCCAGGAAGGCGGCGTCGCTGCCGATCCGAACAATCACCACGCTCAACGCCGGAAGCAGCCACTTGGGAATCTCGAGGGCGCGGACCAGGATTTCCCAGAGGACAGCCGCTCCCAGGATGAAGGCCAGGGGCCAGGCGATATTCCCCACTCGGGCCGCCCAAGTCTCCCCTTCTGCTTTCTTTATTTTGTGACTTTCTCCAGCCATTTCTTCTCGAGGGAGCGAACTTTTTCCATGGCCCCCCGATCGGCCTCCGCCTCCGGCCGGGGTTTTTGGAGAATCTTTTCCACCTGCTCCCGGGCCGCTTCCTCCAGGGATTTTGCGCCCCGTCTTTCCCAAGCGCTCCGCCGATGGCGGTTCACCAGGCTGAAATGGGCCAATTCCCCGCGAAAGTGCTTCAGGGTAAAAGGGGAGCCGAGATAATTGGCCTGAGACTTCATCTCCTGAATCAACGGCAGAGCCAGGGTCTCGTCGTTCACTTCGATTCCCCGCTTCACCCGCTGGGCCGCGCCGATGATTTCGTTGTCGATGACCGCTTGCTCCGGGGAAATGGCCCGGGTGAACTCCAGGTTTCCGGCCCCCCAGATGACGTTGGCCCCGCCCAAAAGCTGGACCAGCCCCACCACGGCCCGCTCGAAGGCGCTCTGGGAATCCACGCAGGCTGAATCGCTGCAGGTCCAGGCCGCGCTGGGGAGGTTCAAATCGCGCGCGAAGGCGGCCCCGGCGGCGGCGATGAGCCCGTTCTCCGGCGCCCCGGTGGTGGGCTCGGCGCTTTTCATGTCCATCACATGGGAAAAACCCAGGTTGTAGATGCAGGGCCGCCCCCGTTCCAGGACCTGGTTGATGACGATGCCGGAGAGGGCCTCGGCATTGGCCAGAACCAGAGTGCCCGCCAGGGTTACCGGCGAGGTCGCTCCGGAAATACACTCGGAGTTGACGGTGGCGGGCATCCCGTACCCGGCCGATCGCTTATAAACTTCCAGGCCTTCCTTCGTCCAGTGAAGGGGAGAGACGATCGTGTACCCCGTGCTGACGATGGGCCGAGAACGGAGGTCCTGGCCGAATTCGCTCAGGTAAGCTTGGGCCATTTCCACGATGATGGCCACTCCCTGGGGGGTGTAGATGCAGGGCCGCAGATGTTTCCGGGTGTTCTCCATCATGACCCGGAAGCCGACGAAGTCTTTGGCCTCGGGGGGATATTCGCTCAAGTTCGTCCCCACAACCCCGCGAATGAAGGGCATGGCCTCCACGACGCGGCAGAAAAGGGAGAAATCCACCTCCCGGATGGGGGACGTTTCTTTTCCGCGGGTGAAGTTCAACGCATTTCCGGTGAAGAAAACACAGGGGCCTCCGGGCTCGGCGACAAACATCTCCCCGTCCCGGCCGGCGAAAGAGACCCGCCGCGGGCAGAGCTTTATTTTTTCTTCCACCAGGCTCCGGGGGAAGAAGACCCGCGAACTCTCTTCGTCCCCCCGGCACCCAGCCTCGCAGAGCATGCGGAAAATTTCCGGGTGATCGATCTGGACTCCGGTCTCTTCCAGGACCCGGTAGGAGGCCCGAAGGATTTTTTTCCGGTCTTCCTCATTGATAATCGAAAGGGTGATCATGGAACTCCCGAGGAAGAATTCAGGAGTCAGAATTCAGAAGAAGAACGAGCCTTGTTTTCCGGCTCCCGGATTCTGAACCCTGAATTTCAATATTTTACTGAAGGAACTCGTTCGTATAGTGGACTTCCGTGGCCTTCCGGCCCTTCATCCCGCCGTATTTTTCCAGGACGGTGAGGGTTTGTTCCCAGTCCTCCTTGGCCATCCATCCCAGGGGTTTTCCCTTGCTGTTCGGAGTCGTCAGCACGTCCAGGGTCTTGCTGAAAGTGTAACGGGTGAAGGGGACATCCTCCTTGGGATTGGCTTTCACGTGGGCCGCCACCGCCGCTTCCAGGTTTTTGGCCGCCTCCGACCAGGACTTTTGGGTGGCCCGCATGAAGCGCCGGATCAGGTCGGGATTTTTCTGGAGCATTTCCGCATGGACCAGGATGCCCTGGCTCATGGTGTTCACGCCGAACTCGGAGAACATCAGGGTGGAAGTCTTTCTCCCCGACTCCCGCTCCAAAAGGTAAGGCTGCATGGTCATGTACCCGGGAGTTCCGTCCACCTTTCCTTGAAGCATGAGCTGGATCTTGGTGGGACCGCTGGGAGCGAAGACCGTTTTCACATCAGCCTCTTTGAGTCCCGCTCCCGCGAGGATGGCCGGCCAGAGCTGATGAAGCGAATCTCCTGCTACGAAGGAAAAAGAGAGCCCTTTGATGTCTTGGGGCTTTTTCAGAGGATGTTTATCCGCCCAGGTGATGACACACTGGGGGTTGGTCTGGAGCATGACCGCCAGCATTTTCACCTCCATTCCCTCGCTGATGTGTTTGGCCACGGTGGCCGCATCGGCATACCCGAAGGGATCGTTCTTGGTGCCGATCAGTTTCACGGTCTGCCCCGAACCTTGCGAGGTCCCGATGGTCAGGTCAATTCCCTCCTCTTTGTAGAATCCTTTTTCCAACCCGTAGAAGAAAGCGGCGTGTTCCCCGTACACATTCCAGTTCAGCCGGAGCGTCACCTTATCGGCCCCCCAAGCGGCTCCCTGGAAGAGAAAGAGCACCGCCAGGAAACCAACAGCAAACCTTTTTTTCATGGCCCATCTCCTTTCTCGATTGATTTTTTCGTTTGCCCGGGTGAAAGTATTTTCGCATGATAATGCACGCTTACATTCTTGTCAATGAAGCGGCACTTTTCACCCGCCTTCAAATAATCCGAGGCCTTTTTCCGCCCCCAAAGAAGCGTGTGCCCCAGAAGTCCCGCCTTGGGCGGGATGCCGCGGAAAAAGCACCGGCGAGTAAAGATATCCGCCCGGAGGTCTTGCCTGGCAGGCGCAGCATGGGGGGACCGGCCGGGTCGCCCGCGGGGGGTCCGAACTAAAACAAGGGGGGCGTAAACACATCGTAATTCAGTATATCCTCGGTGACCTTGTAAATCCGGTGCTTGGTGTTTGGGGGAACCCGAACGAAAGTCCCTTTTTCCAGCTCGAAGTCCCCCCCGCCATCGATCCACATTCTGCCCCTGCCCGACAGGATAAAGATAATGTCCTCCTGGGTTTCATGAACATGCTCGGGAATCTCTTTGCCCGCCGGGAGGTTTACCAAAAATATGGTGAGGTCCGCCCGATCGTCCCTTTTGCTGAGGAGGTTTTTAATTTGGATGGGGAGAAAGGGGTGCGGGCTCCAGGGGACTTCGTTTTCATGTTTCACCGGTTTCATGGGACCTCCTTTTTGGGGGACCTTGGGGGAAAAGCGTGGATTCCAAAACATTGACTTTCTAGGATAATTGGAATACGATTTGAATTCAATCATTATTCTAGCATGGCAGGAGGCCGGGACCATGGAGAAACGGGATCTGGAACTCATCCAGAAGCATATCTCCAGCGATGCAGAATTGAAAAGGTACATGGACCAACATGAGGAATACGAACGAAAATTGGAAGCCTTCAACCAGCGGATCTATCTCACCCCGGAGGAAGAGATGGAACGGAAAAGGCTCCAGAAACTGAAACTCTTCGGCCGGGACCGCATCGAGGCCATTCTTTCCAAGTATCGGGCCCAAAACATGGGGGAGGGATAGAGGTTGAAAAAAACAGGGGCGGAGATTCTCTTCGAATCTCTCAAACACGAAGGCGTGGACATCATCTTCGGCTTGCCCGGCGGAGCCATCCTGACTCTGTATCATGCCTTGGGCAAATATGCCGAGGAAATCCGGCATATTCTGGTGCGGCACGAACAAGGCGCGGTTCATGCCGCCGACGGGTACGCTCGATCCTCGGGCAAGGTGGGGGTCTGTCTGGTGACCTCCGGCCCGGGGGGAACCAATACCGTGACCGGATTGGCCACCGCTTACATGGACTCCGTCCCCCTGGTCGTCTTCACCGGCCAGGTTCCCACCATGCTCATCGGCAACGATGCCTTCCAGGAAGCGGACATTATCGGAATTTCCCGCCCCTGCACCAAGCACAACTATCTGGTGAAGGACGTCACCGACCTGGCCATGATCATCAAGCAGGCCTTCCACCTGGCCCGGACCGGAAGGCCGGGCCCGGTCCTGGTGGATTTGCCCAAGGATGTGATCGCCGCCAGTGCGGACTTTAGCTATCCCTCCAAGCTGAAGATGCGCAGTTACAACCCGACCTACCAGGGACATCCCGGGCAGATCAAGCGGGCGGCCAAGCTCATCGCCAGCGCCAAGAAACCGTTGATCTATGCCGGAGGGGGAGTTATTTTATCCAACTCTTCCAAGGAACTGACGGCTCTGGGGCAGAAGTTCTCCATCCCGGTCACCACGACGCTCATGGGGCTGGGGAGCTTTCCCGGGAACCATCCCCTTTTCCTGGGCATGCTGGGGATGCACGGCAGCTTCCAGGCCAACATGGCCGTAACCCATTGCGATGTTTTGATCGCCATCGGCGCCCGCTTCGATGACCGGGTGACCGGCAAGATTGAGTCCTTCTCCCCGCATTCGAAAAAAATCCATATCGATATCGACCCGACCTCCATCTCCAAGAACGTGCCGGTGGACATTCCCATCGTGGGGGACGCCCGGAACATTCTCAAGGTTTTGCTGAAATCCCTGGACGAGGAACCGGGACAGGACTGGGCCGGCAAGCATTCCGAATGGCACCGTCAAATCGCGGAGTGGAGGAAAAACTACAACGCCTCGCCCCCGGATGCTCCCTGCGGCCCCTGCATCAAGCCTCAATTCGTGATCCAGAAGATCTACGAGATCACCAAGGGGGACGTAATCATCACCACCGAAGTGGGCCAGAACCAGATGTGGGCCGCCCAGTCCTTTGTCTTCACCAAGCCCCGGACGCTGCTCACCTCGGGAGGCCTCGGCACCATGGGTTACGGCTTCCCCGCGGCCATCGGAGCCCAGGTCGCCTTCCCCGATAAGACGGTGATCGATATTGCCGGCGACGGGAGCATCCAGATGAACATCCAGGAACTGGCCACCGCCGTGCAGTACCAGCTCCCGGTTAAAGTGGCCATTCTGAACAATCACTGCCTGGGCATGGTGCGCCAGTGGCAGCAGCTTTTCTACGAACAGCGGTACGATCAATCGGTCTTCGAGGTGGTCCCCGACTTCGTAAAGCTGGCCGAGGCTTATGGAGCGGTGGGACTGAGGGCCACCAAGGCCGAGGACGTGGAGCCGGTCATCCGCCAGGCCCTCTCCATCCCCAAGCCGGTCCTCATGGATTTCCCCATCGACCAGAACGAATGCGTGTATCCCATGGTCCCGGCCGGGGCGGCGCTGACCGAAATGCTGCTGGTGTAGGGGGGACGCATGCGACACGTCATCTCTGTCCTGGTGGAAAATGAGCCCGGAGTGCTCGTCCGGGTTTCGGGACTCTTCAGCGGCCGGGGATTCAACATCGAAAGCTTGAACGTGGCCGAAACCCTGGACCCCACCATCTCGCGGATGACCCTGGTAACCAGCGGAAACGAGCAGATCATCGAGCAGATCATCAAGCAGCTGAACAAGCTGGTCAACGTGGTCAAGGTGGTCGATTTAACGGGGTCCGATTTCGTGGACCGGGAGATGATTCTGATCCGGGTCAAAGCGGAGGCTTC
This sequence comes from Syntrophaceae bacterium, assembly GCA_013388675.1. Taxonomy (GTDB): domain Bacteria; phylum Desulfobacterota; class SM23-61; order SM23-61; family SM23-61; genus SM23-61. The sequence goes on from JACAEW010000070.1 coordinate 7,378, forward strand.
CTCCCGGGCCGAAGTCCTGCGAATCCTGGACATCTTTCGGGGCCGGGTGGTGGATGTGGCCCCCAAGTCCTACACCCTGGAAATCACCGGCGATGAAAAAAAGGTCCAGGCCGTGGTCGAGCTCTTGACCCCCTTCGGCATCCTGGAGGTTGTGCGCACCGGCAAGGTGGCCATCAGCCGGGGGAAAAAGGAATTTGGGGGTGCCGGAAGGGACCCGCTGGAAAAGGAAAAACCATAAGCATCGATCCCTTCCTTGGGGAAACCCCGACCTCTAGCCCAACCCTGTCCTTTCCCCCCCATGCCGTCGGGAAGCGAACCATGAACGGGATCGATACTCAATCCTGAATAGGAGGATCATATGGCTAAGATCAGCTTCGGCGGAGTCATCGAGGATGTTGTGACGCGGGAGGAGTTCCCCCTTTCCAAAGCCCAGCAGGTTCTCAAAAACGAGGTGGTGGCGGTCCTGGGATACGGCGTGCAAGGCCCCGGGCAGAGCCTGAATATGCGGGACAACGGAATCCGGGTGATCGTGGGCCAGAGGAAAAACACGCCCACCTGGGACAAGGCCCTGAAAGACGGCTGGGTTCCCGGTGAGACCCTGTTCTCCCTGGAAGAGGCCTGCGCCAAGGGAACCATCATCGAATATCTGCTCTCCGATGCGGGACAGAAGGAGTTTTGGCCCAAGCTCAAGCCCTACCTGACCGAGGGAAAGACCCTCTTCTTCTCCCACGGGTTTTCCATCACCTACCGGGACTTGAGCGGGGTCATTCCCCCGAAAAACGTGGACGTCATTCTGGTCGCCCCCAAAGGATCGGGCCTTTCTCTGCGGCGCAACTTCCTGGAAGGCAGCGGCATCAACAGCAGCTACGCGGTTTTCCAGGATTACACCGGGAAAGCCAAGGAAAAGACCCTGGCCTTGGGAATCGCCATGGGGTCGGGCTACCTCTTTCCCACGACCTTCGAGAAGGAGGTCTTCAGCGACCTGGTGGGGGAAAGGGGGGTGCTGATGGGCGCCATCGCCGGTATCATGGAGGCCCAGTACAACGAACTGCGCAGGCACGGTCATAGCCCCAGCGAGGCCTTCAACGAAACCGTGGAGGAGTTCACCCAGAGCCTGATCAAGCTTGCCGCCGAAAAGGGAATGGACTGGCTATACGCGAACTGCAGCACCACGGCCCAGCGGGGAGCCCTGGATTGGAAGGGGAGATTCCGGGAAGCCGTGGCGCCCCTTTTCAGCCAGTTGTACCAAAGGGTGGCCGACGGGACGGAAGCCAGGATCGTCCTGGAGAAGAACACCCAGCCCGATTACCGGCAGAAGCTGGACGCCGAACTGGCCCAGATGAGAAACTCGGAGATGTGGCAGGCCGGCGAAAAAGTCCGCGAACTGCGGCCGGAGAATTGGAAGAAAGAAGCCTGAATACGGTTTCGGGTTGCGAGTTTCGAGTTTCGGGTTAGAGACCTACTCAGAGAGGGTCCCTTCTTTGAACTCACAACTTGAAACCCGAAACCCGAAACGGGATTATGCCCGACAGTCAACCCTTCATCACCCTCGACCGCGTCACGATCCGCCTCCCCAACCGTCTCATCCTGGAAGACAGTTCCTGGAGGATCCGGACGGATGAGCATTGGGCCATTCTGGGCCCGAACGGATCGGGGAAGACCACCCTGGTTCGTTCCCTCTGGGGCGGAGTTCCCCTGCGCAGCGGGAGGATGGTTTTCGATTTCCTCGGCACCGGTTTGCCGGACGGCCAATTTCCCCCCCTCGAAGCCATCGGTTACGTCTCCCTGGAGACGCATCAGCGGCTCATGGAGCGGGAGGACCTCCAGGAAGAATACCGGGATTATGCCGAAACGGAAGGAGAGGGCAGCACCGCCCGGGAGGTGGTTTTTTCGGGGCTCCTGGCCAGCCGCCCCCTCCGCGCGGAAGATGAAGGGCGGCTTTCCGAGGTGGCCCGGATGCTGGACCTTTCCGAGCTCCTTCCCAGGCCCATTCGCTCCCTGTCCACGGGCGAGACCCGAAAAATCATCATTGCCCGGGCCTTGATGAAATCCCCCCGCCTGTTGATCCTCGACGAGCCTTTCGAAGGCCTGGACGAAAAAGGACGAGACCTTTTGAACCGCTCGATCAACGACCTCATGACCGGGCCGATGCGGCTCATCCTGGTCGCCCACCGCCTGGAGGAAATCGTCCCCAACATCACCCATGTGCTTCTGATCAAGGAAGGGCGCCTGTTTCGCCAGGGCCCCAAAGAAGAAGTCCTGACCTCCGAAAATTTGTCCCAGCTCTATGGGTGCAGCCTCCAACTGGGCCAAGACAATGGGACTTACTTTCTGAAATACGGGGAGGAAAAGGAAGCCCCCAAGGAGTTGCCGCCGGAATACCGGGAAGGGACCTCCGAGGAGGCCGGGGTGCTGATCGAGATGAGGGACACCACGGTCCGCTATGGCGATCGGAAGGTTCTGGACCGGGTCAACTGGGCCATGGCGCGGGGAGAGAACTGGGCCATCCTGGGACCGAACGGGGCCGGAAAATCGACTCTGGTCAAGCTCATTCTGGGGGACAACCTCCAGGCCTACGCCAACCTCATCTTCCTCTTCGGCCGGCGGAAAGGCTCCGGGGAGTCGATCTGGGATATCAAGAGGCGAATCGGGGTGGTTTCCGCCGACCTCCAGGTTCAATACCGCAAGCGGATCAGTGCCTTTGAGGTCATCGCCTCCGGTTTTTACGACACCATCGGGCTGTACCGGGCCCCCACCTCCCACCAGAAGGAAGTCGTATCCTGGTGGGTGGACTTCTGGGGCATCAAAGAGCTTGCCAAGGAGCCCTTTCATCAGCTATCCTTCGGGCAGAGGAGGATGATCCTTCTGGCCCGGGCCATGGTCAAGAGTCCGGTCCTGCTCATCGCCGATGAGCCCTGTCATGGCCTGGATGTGGCCAATCGGATGAAGATTTTAAAGGTGCTGGAAAGAATCGGCCGGACCCATACCCGCCTCCTCTATCTGACCGATCGTCCCGAGGAAATCCTGAATTGCATTACCCATGTCATGAGGCTGGACAGGGGCAAGGTGATCCGGCAGGGCAGCAAAGAAGAGGTCCTATAAGCCGAAGGGGCGGTTTTGAAACCCGACCCGGCAGCGGCCGGAATGCATAAATGCATAGAGAATGATGAACTCCGAAAGCCGAAAATTCCCCGTGGCCAAAGAAGGGATGATTTTTATCTTCCCCATGGGGGTGCTTTCTTTGCTCCTGTGGGCTATCGGTCTTTCGGCTCTGGCGGGGATCTGTACCTTTTTGACTCTTTTCGTCATTTATTTTTTCCGGGATCCCGAACGGGACGTCCCCCCGGACGAGAAAGCCATTCTGTCCCCGGCGGACGGAAAAGTGATCCAGGTGCAGCCCTGTGAGGAAGAAAGATTCCTTAAGGGGGCGGCGATCAAGGTCAGCGTGTTCATGTCCCTCTTCAACGTCCATGTGAACCGAAGCCCCCTCTCGGGGCGGATTGTCGATTCTTCTTATTCCTCGGGAAAATTCCTGCGCGCCGACCTGGATCGGGCTTCGACCGCTAACGAGCAGAACGCGCTGCTGGTGGAAACCGAGGAGGGGGCCCGGCTGCTGGTCGTCCAGATTGCCGGGTTGATCGCCCGGCGGATCGTCTGCTGGGTGAAGAAGGGGGATTCGGTGGTTCGGGGGCAAAGATTCGGCTTGATCCGGTTCGGTTCCCGGTTGGACATTTACCTGCCCCCGGGCACTCGGCTTCAGGTGCAGGTGGGCCAGAAAGCCCTGGCCGGACAAACCATCCTGGGGCATCTTCCATGAGAAGAGAGAAGAAAGAGCGCCTGAAAAAAATGAACCGCATGCGCAAGGGGATCTACATTCTGCCCAACCTGATCACCTCGGCGAGCCTGTTCTGCGGATTCTTCGCCCTTCTGCGCACCCTCCAGGAGGATTTTTTCACTGCTGCGGTCTTCATTCTGGCCTCCGGCGTGCTGGATGGAATGGACGGAAAAATCGCTCGTTACACCAACACGACTACCCGTTTCGGGGTGGAGTTCGACTCTTTGGCCGACGTCATCGCCTTCTGCGTGGCCCCGGGGATCCTGGTGTATGCCTGGGCCTTGGAGCCTTTCGGGCGTATGGGCTGGCTGGCGGCCTTCCTCTTCGTGGTCTGCGGGGCCCTGCGTCTGGCCCGTTTCAACCTTCAAGGGAGCACGGTAGAAAGCCGCTTCTTCAGCGGCCTTCCCACACCGGCCGCCGCCGGGCTCATCGCCACGGGAGTCCTGGTTTACTACGAAGTCGGGGACACCGGGGTCAGCCGGCATCTGATCGTTCTGATCGTGACTTATGTCCTGGCCTTTCTCATGGTCAGCACCTTTAAATATTACGGGTTCAAGGATATTGACCTTTTCCGCCGCAAGCCCTTTCGCTGGCTGGTCATCGCCATTCTTTTGCTGATCGTCATTGCCTGGGAGCCCGTTTACACCCTTTTCGGCCTTTTCTTCGCTTATTTCATCTCCGGCCCGATCGTCTCGCTCGTATATCTTTACCGCCGGCGCCATCCCAAATCGTTGGTTCCGGACGAGAAGGCGGCGTAGCCAAAAAGAAGCAAGGGCCGACCGCCCGGCAGGGACGGCGGGGGGGAGCCATTTTCTGTTTTCAGTCGGATTCAGCGGACGAGTTTTTCGTCTCATTTTTTTAGAAAGGTAGTACCGGTCATGGAAAGAGTCCTGATCTTCGACACGACCCTGAGGGACGGAGAGCAGTCCCCCGGGGCCAGCATGAACCTGGGAGAGAAGCTTCTATTCGCCCGTCAGCTCGAACGTCTGAATGTGGATGTCATCGAGGCCGGGTTTCCCGCCAGCTCCCCCGGCGACTTCGAATCGGTCAAACGGATCGCCCAGGAGATTCGGGGGCCGCAGATCGCCGGGCTCGCGCGCACTACTCCCCAGGATATCGATACCGCCTGGGAGGCGCTCAAGCAGGCCCGGGCTCCACGGATCCACGTCTTCATCGCCACCTCGGACATTCACCTGAAATATAAATTGCGCAAGAGCCGCGAAGAGGTCCTGGAAGAGGCGGGACGGGCGGTGACCCACGCCAAACGCTATACGGACAACGTGGAGTTCTCCTGCGAGGACGCCACCCGGTCGGACCCTGATTACCTGGCCCGGGTTCTGGAGGCAGCCATCGACGCCGGGGCCGTCGTGGTCAACATCCCCGATACCGTGGGCTACACCACCCCAACGGAGTATGCCAAGCTGCTCACCTACCTCCAGGAGAAGGTGAGGAATATAAAGAAGGCCATCATCTCGGTCCACTGCCACGATGACCTGGGCATGGCCGTGGCCAACAGCCTGACGGCCATCGAGAACGGCGCCCGCCAGGTGGAGTGCACGGTCAACGGAATCGGCGAACGGGCCGGCAACGCCTCCATGGAAGAGATCGTCATGGCCCTGAAGACCCGCAAGGATTTCTTCCAATTCGAAGTGGGAATCATCACCGAGCAGATCTATCCCGCCAGCCGCCTGCTGACCAGCATCACCGGCATTCAGGTGCCGCCCAACAAAGCCATCGTCGGGGCCAATGCCTTCGCCCACGAGGCGGGAATCCATCAGGACGGCGTGCTCAAGGAAAAGCTCACCTACGAGATCATGAAACCCGAAACCGTGGGAATCACTCAATCCAGTCTCATCCTGGGCAAACACTCCGGCCGCCATGCCTTCCGGGACCGGATTCGGAGCCTGGGGTACGAGCTCAGCGAGGCCCATCTCAATCAGGCCTTCCAGCGATTCAAGGAAGTGGCCGACAAAAAGAAGCAAATCTTCGACGGGGACCTGGAGGCCATCATCGCCGATGAGATTTTGCGCATCCCCGATTTTTACAAGCTCGTCAACCTGAATGTGGTCAGCGGCTCCACGACCGTTCCCACGGCCACGGTCCAAATCGAAATCGGGGGGAAGCTCCTCCAGGAGGCGGCCTTCGGCGACGGACCGGTGGACGCCGCCTACAAGACCATCTCCAAGCTGACCCGGACCAAGAGCCACCTGGTTAAGTTCTCGGTCAACGCCATCACCAGCGGCACCGACGCCCAGGGGGAGGTCATGGTGATCCTAGAAGAAGGGGGAATCCGGGTCACCGGCCAGGGGGCCCACACGGACATCATCCTGGCCTCGGCCAAAGCCTACGTCAATGCCCTGAACAAACTGGAATACCAGAAGCGCCTCAAAGGAGTTGCCTCATGATCCGACCCATGACCCTGACCGAGCAAATTCTGGCGCAACACGCGGGAGTGCACGAAGTGGAGCCGGGGCAGTTGATCAATGCCAAGGTGGACCTGGTCCTTGGGAACGATATTACGGCCCCGATTGCCATCGACGAGTTTCGCAAGATCGGGGCCACAAAAGTCTTTGACCCCGCCAAGATCGTCCTGATCCCGGACCACTTTGTCCCCAACAAGGATATTCCATCCGCCCAGCAGTGCCAGCTCCTGAGGGAATTCGCCAAGGAATTACAGCTTCCCAACTATTACGAAGTGGGGGAGGCGGGGATCGAGCATGCCTTTTTGCCCGAGCAGGGACTGGTCCTGCCCGGCGACCTGGTCATCGGAGCCGACAGCCATACCTGCACATACGGAGCGCTGGGCGCGTTTGCCACCGGGGTGGGGTCCACGGATATCGCCGCCGCCATGGTCACCGGGGAAGCCTGGTTCCGGGTTCCCGAAAGCATCAAGATCACCTACCATGGAAAGCGGCGGCCCTGGGTGGACGGGAAGGACCTGATCCTCTATACCATCGGCCAGATCGGGGTGGACGGAGCACGGTACAAGGCCATGGAGTTCATCGGCGAAGCGATCGCCAACCTACCCATGGACAGCCGTCTCACCATGTGCAACATGGCCATCGAGGCCGGCGGGAAGAACGGGATTATACCGCCGGACCGGATCACCAAGGAGTATGTGGAAAAGCGGGCGAAACGGCCCTATAAATTCTTCCACAGCGACAGCGAGGCCAAATACAGCCTGATCTTGGACATAGACGTCACCAGGATTGAGCCCCAGGTGGCCTTCCCCCACCTTCCCTCCAACGTCAGGCCCATCAGTGCAGTCGGAAACGTTCCCATTGACCAGGCGGTCATCGGGTCCTGCACCAACGGGCGCCTGGACGACCTGCGCATCGCCGCCAAGGTCCTGAAGGGGAGGAAACGGGCGCCCTTCGTCCGCCTGATCATCATACCGGCGACCCAGGAAATCTACCGGCAGGCCCTGAAGGAAGGGCTTTTCGAAATTTTCATGGATGCCAATGCGGTCATCAGCACCCCCACCTGCGGTCCCTGCCTGGGCGGGTACATGGGGGTCCTGGCCAAGGGGGAGAAATGCGTGTCCACCACGAACCGAAACTTCGTGGGCCGGATGGGCCATCCCCAGAGCGAGGTCTACCTGGCCAACCCGGCCGTAACCGCCGCCTCCGCGGTCCTGGGAAGACTGGGAGGCCCGGAAGAGCTGGGAATCGTCTGAAAAATGCGGAATGGGGAATGCGAAATGCGGAATGAAAACGATTAGTGACAAACGACACACCGGAAAATACATCCGAAAACCGAATATCGAAACCCGAAACAATACCCAAATCCGAATTTTCAAATTTCGGTATTGGTCGAAAAGTACGTGATTCATCGCCTGGGCTTTCAAAAAAAGAAAGCTTGAATTGGGGCCAGAAATCTTGTTTGGTCACACCCTCTCTGAAATCCCCCCAACCCCCCCTTTGATAAAGGGGGGCAGGGGGGATTTCTGGCAGGACCGGGATCTTAGGGAAAATCCCGGCTGCTGGCCGAGACTCTGGCCATTGACGAATGATTCCCTGAAATTCATGGATCACGTACTTTTCGAACCAAGCCCAAATTTCAAAACCTTTTTGGGAAATTCTTTCTTTTTGGTCATTTGAATTTGTTTCCAGTTTCGGGCTTCGAATTTCGGATTTCGCCGTCAGGAGGTTTTATGATCTATAAAGGCAGAGCCTGGAAATTGGGGGCCAACGTGGACACCGATGCCATCGTTCCCGCCCGTCATCTGAACACCTGGGACCCGCAAGAGCTGGCCTCTCATCTCATGGAGGACGTGGACCCCGAATTCCGGGCGAAAATCAAGCCGGGCGATATCATCGTCGCCGGGGACAATTTCGGCTGCGGTTCCTCCCGGGAGCACGCCCCCATCGCCATCAAGTACGGGGGCATCTCGTGCGTCGTGGCCAAGAACTTTGCCCGGATCTTCTACCGGAATTCTTTCAACATGGGGCTTCCCATCTTCGAAAGCCCCGAAGCGGTGGACGGGACCCATCCGGGGGACGAACTGGAAGTGGACAGTCAAACGGGAACCATCAAGAACACGACCACGGGTCAAACCTTCCAGGCCCAGCCCATCCCGCCCTTCATGCAACAACTGATCGAGGCCGGGGGGCTGATGAATTACGTCAAGAACTTCAAGATGAAAGGTTAGGCTTACTCTTTGGGAGGATTTATGGGTTACCAGATCGCGGTCATTCCCGGGGATGGAACCGGCCCGGAGGTGGTCAGGGAAGGCCTCAAGGTTTTAAAGGCGGTCAGGGAGAAGGAAAATTTCAAGATGGATTTTACCCCCTACGACCTGGGAGGGGACCGCTACCTCAAGACGGGGGAGATTCTGCCCGATTCGGTCCTGGCCGAATTCCGGAAATTCCACGCCATTTACCTCGGGGCCATCGGCCATCCCGACGTGAAACCCGGACTGCTCGAGCAGGGAATCCTGCTCAGAACCCGGTTTACCCTCGACCAGTACATCAACCTCCGCCCGGTCAAGCTCTACCCCGGGGTGGACTCTCCCTTGAAAGATAAGGGCCCGGAGCACATCTATTTCGTGATCGTCCGGGAAAATACCGAAGGTCTTTACACCGGCGCCGGAGGGGTCCTGAAAAGGGGAACTCCCGATGAGGTGGCGGTCCAGGAATCGATCAATACCCGCAAAGGGGTGGAACGGTGCCTCCGGTATGCCTTCCAGTTCTGCATGAAACGCAACAAAGCCCGCAAGCTCACCATGGCGGCCAAAACCAATGTCCTGAACTATGCCTCCGACCTCTGGATGAGGGTTTTTCAGGAAACGGCCAAGGAGTATCCCCAGGTCAAGACCGATTACAGCCACATCGATGCCCTGTGCATGTGGATGGTCAAGAACCCGGAATGGTACGATGTTATCGTGACGGACAACCTCTTCGGGGACATCGTCACCGACCTGGGGGCCATCATTCAGGGAGGGCTGGGGATTGCCGCCGGCGGGAATATCAACCCGGACCCGGGGGGGGTCTCCATGTTCGAGCCCATGGGCGGGTCGGCCCCCAAATACACGGGCAAAAACGTCATCAACCCCATGGCCGCCATCTCGGCGGCAATGATGATGCTTGAGCACTTGGGCGAAAAGAAGGCGGCAGAAAGGGTGGAAAAGGCCATGATGCAGGTTTTGGCCAAGCACCTGAAAGGCATGGCCGCGGGGGAAATGGGTCACACCACCAGCGAAGTGGGGGACTTGGTGGTAAAATATTTGTAGTTTCGAGTTGGGGGTTTTGCGTTTCAAGTATTAAAGGTTCCAAATGGGGGCACGCAGCGTCGTGCCCTTTAACTTTGCGGCATGCCCTATGGATCAATTTCATTTTCTAGACCCGATCTTCAAACCCCAATCCATCGCCGTCATCGGAGCTTCCACCCAGGTCGAGAAATGGGGCCACCGCATGGTGGTCAGGCCTTTCAACACCGGTTTCCGGGGAATGATCTATCCCGTCAATCCGGGGGCAAAGGAAATCGGCGGGGTGCAGTGTTACGCCTCCATTTCCGATCTTCCACCGAATATCGATTTGGCAGTGGTCACCCTTCCCTCGAACCAGGTCCCCGAGGCCCTGCGCCGATGTATCCACCAGGGGATTCGGGGGGCGGTGATCATCTCCGCCGGGTTTGCCGAAACCGGACCGGAGGGGAAAAAGCTCCAAGACGAGCTGGTAAACATCGCTCGCGAGAGCCGGATCCCGATGGTAGGGCCGAATTGCATGGGCCTTTGGAGCGAGCCGGTGAGTTTGAATCTGGCTTTCGAAGAGGCCCCCATGCGCGGTCCCCTCGCTTTCGTCTCCCAAAGCGGTACCCTGGGAAATTACCTCATGCTCTTGGCCAAGGGAAAGGGGTACGGGTTCAGGGGGTTCGTCAGCGGCGGAAACCAGGCCATGATGGAGGTGGCGGATTATTTGGAATATTTCGGCGAAGACGAGAAAACGCGGACGGTGATTCTGTACATAGAAGGATTCCAGGATGCCGGACGGTTCTTCCGCGTCGCCAGGGAAGTAGCCCGAAAGAAGCCCATTCTGGTTTACAAGGCAGGGCGCTTTGACGTGGGAGCTCGGGCGGCCCTGTCCCACACCGCCTCCCTGGCCGGCAACGACAAAGTCTTCGAGGCCCTTTGCCGGCAGGCCGGCCTGATTCGCTGTTACGATCCCCTGCATACCTTCGATATGGCCATGGCCCTGGCCAGCCAGCCTCTCCCCAAGGGCAACCGGGTAGCCATCATTTCCGGCGGGGGAGGATATTGCGTGACCATGGCCGAGGCCTGCGTGGCCTGGGGTCTGGAGGTCCCCCAGCTCGACCCGGCGGCTTCGGACCGGATCAAGGAAATTCTCTATCCCTTTGCCCCCCGGCCCCTGAACCCGGTGGACACCGCCTCCGATATCCGCCCCATGACCTATGCCCGGGCCCTGGACATCCTCATGAGCCTGGACTATATCGACGGGGTCTGCATGATGATCCCTTTCATGTTTGAATTTCAATTGCGCTCCCCCGCTTCGATCCGGGAGCTCATGGACGCCACCGAGGTCATCTGTTCCCTCCCGAAGAAGTACCACAAGCCCATGATCGGCAACACGATTCCCCGCACGGCGGTTGGCCCGGCCCTCGACCTTTTCAAAAAAGCCGGCATTCCCTTCTTCGCCACCCAGGATGAATCCGCCCGGGCTCTGCACGCCCTCGTCCGCTACGCCCATATCCGATCCAATTCGAACAAAGCCAACACATAAAGGAAGACGCGGGAAAGTTGCATGCAACGCTCTCCCCGATTGATGCCCCCTGCATTCACAACACATTAGCCCTTCTTGAATCCGCTTTCCTTAGCGACATGAAAAACTCGGTAACTGTTTAGCTGGATCGTTGTCGTTGAGCTGCAGACATCCAGTGGATCCCCATTTCTTGAGACGTCAGACTTTTGAAAGATACCAGATCCTCGTCTACCTCGTGGCCATCGGTTGCGGTTTCACCGCCGGCGTTTTTATCCCAGGCAGGGTAGGAATATTCGAGGGGGCTCCTCTGGTCCATGCTTGCCCCTGCTGCTTCTTTGAAAATACGGGGACTCAAAATGCTTTGATACCAAGTAATTATTGAATCTTATAAGAAAATGGGTCTTCTCCCAATCGAGTGGGTGCTTGGGGAAGATTTTGAGCTTCCCGGGTCTACCCCTGCCGGAAGAGAGTTGGCCGGGCCCAGGGCGGC
>JACAEW010000020.1 GCA_013388675.1 Syntrophaceae bacterium
CCTTCATCAGCATTGCAGATCACATATTTTCTGTTTCCTGCGGCCCTGCGGCAGAACTCCCATTTCCGGCCCGTGGGGAAACCGGCGCCACCGCGGCCTCGAAGCCCTGACTTCTTGATCTCTTCAATGACTTGGTCAGGGGTCATCTCCAACAAAGACTTCCGTAGGGCTGAATAGCCTCCCTGGGCAATATATTGTTCAAGCTTCTCCGGGTTGATGCGTCCGCAGTGACGCAACACCAGACGATGTTGTTTTTTGTAGAAGTTGATTTCCGAGTAGAATGGGATCGGTTGGTTGGTCAAGGGATCTCTATAAAAAAGGCGTTCTACCGGCCTGCCTTTTAAAAGGTGAGAGCTGACAATCTCGGAAGCATCCTCAACCTGGACATGAGTATAGAAGATACCATCAGGTTCGATGACGACGTTAGGCCCTTGCTCACAGAAACCGTGACAGCCGCTGAAGTCGACCTGAGCATCCCTTATCCGCAGCCTAGCCACTTCATCCTTAAGTGCTTCGTAAACAGGGCCGGATCCGGTGGAGACGCATCCCGTTCCTTGGCAAACGAAAATCGTGCGATGGTTTTCCATGCTACTCTTTACCCTTCCTGAGCAAGATCTCTAACTTCTTCGGATTCATGTGACCGAAAACCCGGTTGCTAATGACGATATTGGGTGCCAAAGCACAAACGCCAATGCAAGCAACCGTCTCCAAGGTATATTCCAGGTCAGGAGTCGTTTGACCTTCATCAATGCTCAGATGACGCTTTACCAGTTTCAGGATCGTCTTTCCCCCCCGCACATGGCAGGCGGTTCCCCGACATACCCGGACGATGTTCCTCCCCCGCGGTTCGGTGGAAAATTGGGAATAGAAGGAGATGACTCCCTGTACCTGGCTGGGAAAGAGCCGCAAAGAATCGGCGATGGGTTCGACCGTCTCCTTGGGGATGTAGCCGATCTCCTCCTGCACCCTTTGCAGCAGGGGAATCAGCCCCCATTTCCGTTCCCCGTATTCCCGGATAATCTTCTGCACCCGGCCGGTTACCCCGGAGGATGGATGGCTGACTTCGTTCTTCATTCTTTGATCCTTTCGACCTGCACTTCCAGAACGGTGGAGACCGGGAATCTGCCTTCCCCCTCGGAGGGCCAGGGCAGCAGGTCAATCACCCTCTCTTCCGCGGCGGGAGAAAGGGGAAAGAAAAGAACCCCTGGGGGCAGTCCGGCATCCAGGGAAAGGCGGAAGACCATCTCTTTTTTCTCGGTGGAAAGCTTCACCCGAGAGCCCCCCTCCAGGCCCAGGGCAAGGGCGTCGCCGGGGTTCATTCTCAACCCGCCCCGGGGGTCGAAACGGGAAAGCCGGGCCGATCTGGAGCTACGCGTTCCGCCCCCCGAGTGGTACAGCGTGCTGCCCACAAGGAGCCGGAAGGGGGCTCCCGCCGGATCTTCCGCCATTCGGAATTCATTCTCCGGAACCCGCAAAAAGCTCTGTTTCCCCGCTTGAAATGCTCGCTCCGGCAGACGGGGGGTCCCTTCATCCTGAGGATCCCCGCAGGGCAGGATGAGGCTCATCTTTTCCAACCGCGCATAGGCGACCCCCCGGTAAAAGGGTACCAGGCTGCTGATTTCCTCCATCACTTCCCGGGGAGAAGTCTCCAGGGGAGCTCCCCCCGCCCGGCGAAAGACCTCGGTCAAAATTTTCCAGTCCGGAAGGCTCTGCCCGGCAGGCTGAGCCGCGGCCCTTAGGAGCTGAACCCGTCGTTCCCCATTGGTCAGGGTCCCTTCTTTTTCGGCAAAACTGGAGGCCGACAGGACGACCCGCGCCATTTGGGCGGTTTCGGTGAGGAAGAGGTCCTGGACGGCAAGAAATTCCAGCTTTCCCAGGGCTTCCCTCACCCGGGAGGCATCGGGAAAAGACCGGACCGGGTTCTCCCCCATGATGTACATTCCCCGAACCTTGCCCTCCGCTGCCTCCCTTACCATCTGCCGGGCGCTCAACCCATTTTTCCGCGGCAGAGGTCCGCCCCAGGCCTTTTCGAAGCGTTTGATCGTTTCCTCATCTTCCCAGGACTGATACCCCGGGAGGAAGTGGGGAAGGGCCCCCATGTCCCGGGCCCCCTGTCCGTTGCTCTCCATTCCCAGGGGGTAAAATCTTCTCTGGCATCCGAGGAGCAGCGCCAGGTTGATCGCCGCCGCCAGGCCGGTCCTTCCCCGGACTCCCTGCCAGATCCCGTTTCCCAAAATGAAGGCCCTGGGCCAGCAAGAAGCCAAATCCCTGGCCCGGCCCCGGATGACTTCCCGGCCGATTCCCGAATCCCGCTCGGCCCGGGCGAGGTCCCAGGGTTCCATCTCTTCCCGGAGGGCTTTCAGCCCCTCCACGTTCCTTTCCACCCATTCTTTTTCCCACAACTCTTCATCCAGAATCACCCGGACAAAACCCAGGAGGAGCGAAGCCTCCCCTCCCAATCTTGGCCGCAGCCAGTCCCGGGCGAAAGGAACCAAGCGGGTGCGCCTTGGATCGACCAGGTATAAGTTGGCGCCCTGGAATCGAACCGCCCGTTTGATCTTGTAGGCAGCAAGGGGAGCTGTCTCTTCCGGGTTGGCCCCGACGACGAGGATCCCCTTTGCTTCCTCGATGGCCGCCAGGGGAGAAGTCATCGCCCCCCACCCGAGTCCCGGGCCAAAAAAATCCGGGGCGGGCAGGGTGTTGAAAGGATTGCCATGATCGATGTTGTTCGTGCCGAACCCCGCCCGGGCGAGCTTCTGGAAGAGATAGTTCTCTTCATTCGTGCATTGCGGGGACCCGAGAAAGGCCAGGGCGTCGGGCCCGTAGCGGTCCTGGATCCTTTTCATCTCCCGGCCCACGCAGTCCAGGGCCTCCTCCCAGGAGCATTCGACCAGCCTTCCCTCTTTGCGGATCAGAGGGGTGCGCAAGCGGGAGGCGCTGTCGATGAAGTCCAACCCATAGTGGCCCTTCACGCATAGGACCGGGGAAGGGCCTGAACCGTCTTCCCGGTCGGGGTTTACGGCTACGACCCGCTCCCCATTCACCCCGAGGAAGATTTTGCAGCCGCAACCGCAATAAGGGCATACCGAGGAAAAGCTCGCGCCGGGTGTACTCTGGAGGGGCCGGTCTCTTTCGCTCAGGGCCCCGGTGGGGCAGATGTCCACGCAGGCTCCGCAAAAAGTGCATTCCGAGCTTTCCAGGGCCTGATCATGCAGGGTGGCGGGGCGGGCGTCGAAGCCCCGGTGAAAATAGTCGATGGCCCCTTCCACCACCAGTTCGTGGTCCGCCCGGATGCACTTTCCGCAGAGGATGCATTTGGACAGGTCCCGTTTGATGAAGGGGTTGACTTCCTGCGTTCCCGAGTAGTTCGGCAGTCTATAAAGGTCCGACAGGCCGATCCCCAGGTCAAGGGCAATCTGCCGGAGCTGGCAGCGGTTGCCCTTCTCGCAGACCAGGCAGGATTCGGGATGGCTGGCCAGCATCAACTTGACGATCATCCTTCTGGCCTCCAGGACGCGCGGCGAATCCGTGCGGATCACCATCCCCGGAGACAGGGGGGCCACGCAGGAGGCCAGGAGGGCGCCGGATTTTTCCTCTTCCACCAGGCAGACCCGGCAGGCTCCATAGGAAGCCAGATGGGAATCGTGGCAAAGCGTGGGAATGGGAATCTTCATTTCTTCGGCCAGGTCCAGGATGGTCATTCCCTCCCGGCCGCTGGCTTCCCGTCCATCGATCGTGACCGTCACCATGGGTGTCCCCTTCCCCGGGGTCTCTGATGTCCCTCCCCTTCCCGGGTCCCTGCCGGGCGGAAAGAGGGCAGATCGGAAGTCTTTAAGTTCGATCCCGGAGCAATCCCCGGGCCAGCATGCCGGGAATGCCCGAGAAAAAACCCAAGGTGCTGGAAAACTCAAGCTGGAAAGGGCTTTGCGAAGTTTGGGGGATAATTTCTTTCAGCGGAAAGGATGTCGACGAATTAAAAAATGGGGATTTAATCCTCAAAATAGCGGGGAAAAAATGGACTTAAGGGGAATTTTTCCTCAGGAAAGGTGATACTTTTTTACCTTTTGATAGAGCGTCTTCCGGTCGATGCCCAAAATACCCGCGGCCTGCGACTTGTGTCCTTCCGTTGCCTTGAGGACCGAGGCGATATGCTCCTTTTCAAGGTCTTCCAGAGTGACGAATTTCGGGGAAGCAGCAAGGTTCCTCCCATGGGACCCGCGGCCCGGCGGAACGGGAAGGCATTCGGGAGTGATCATCGGCCCGCTTTCCAGGATCATCGCCCGTTCAATGGCATTCTGCAGCTCGCGCACATTCCCGGGCCAGTGGTGCTTCATGAGCGCCTCCATGGCCGCGGGAGCCACACCGGTTAAAGGAGTTTTTCTTTTGCGGTTTCCCTGGCGGATGAAATGCTGGACCAAAAGGGGAATGTCCTCCTTCCGCTCCCGGAGGGGGGGAAGGTGAATGGGAACCACGCTCAACCGGTAGAACAGGTCTTCCCGGAAGGTCTTTTGGGCGATGGCCTCCATTAAATTTTGATTGGTGGCGGCCAGGATCCGCACATCGACCCGGATCCGCTGATTCCCGCCCACCGGTTTGACCTCCCGCTCCTGGATCACCCGCAGGAGTTTGGATTGGGTATTGAGGGTCAGGTTGGCCACCTCATCGAAGAAAAAAGTCCCGCCGTTGGCCAATTGAAATAAACCATGTTTGGCCGATACGGCCCCGGTAAAGGCGCCCCTCGTGTGTCCGAAAAGCTCGCTCTCGAGAAGGGTTTCCACCAACGTGTTGCAGTCCACGGGGATGAACTCTTTGTCCTTGCGGGGGCTCAGCTGGTGAATGGCCTTGGCGATCAGCTCCTTTCCCGTCCCGCTCTCTCCGGTGATGAGCACGGTGCTTTCCGTGGGGGCCACCTTGCGGACGATCTCCAGCACCCGCTGCATGGCCCTGCTCTCCCCCACGATCAGGTCCGGAATCATCCTCCCTTCGAGCTGCCGACGGAGCCTTTCATTGTCCCAGGTCAGCTTCCTCCGCTCTGCGGCGCGGGCCACGGCAATCCGGAGCTCCTCCGGGCTGCAGGGTTTGGTGAGGTAATCGTAGGCGCCCATTTTCACGGCTTTTACCGCGCTCTCGATCGTCGGATAGCCCGTAATCATGATGCTGACCACCTCCGGGTCCTGTTCCTTCAGCTCCCGGAGCGTTTCCATCCCGTCCAGCCCGGGCATCTTCAAATCCAGGAGAAGGACGTCGGGCGGTTCTTCGGCGATTCGTTCCAAGGCCAGGCGGCCGCTCTCCGCCGTTTCCACCCGGTATCCCTCTTTGAGGAGCACCCGGCTGAAACTGTCCCGGATGACCTTTTCGTCGTCCACGATCATGACCCGGGGGGCATAAGGATTTTCTTCCATTTCAGGACGGAGCCTCCTCCACGTCCCCTTTGATTGGGAACTCGATGAAAAAGGTCGACCCTTCGCCCTCTTTGCTCTTGACCCAAATCCTGCCCCGGTGTTTTTGGACGATCCCGTAGGACATGGACAAGCCGAGTCCAGTCCCCTTTCCCACCTCCTTGGTGGTGAAGAAGGGCTCGAAGATTCGGGTCAGGTGTTCCTCTTTGATTCCGCACCCCGTATCTTCGATCTCGATCAATACGGTGTCCCGCTCTGGCCCCAGTGCGGTGCGGATGATGATCATCCCCTGCCCGTCCATGGCTTCGGCGGCGTTCAGGATGATATTCATGAAAACCTGATTCAGTTGGCTCGCATTGGCCTGGATGGGGGGAAGGCTCGGGTCCAGGTTCTTGATGATCCGGATGTTATGGAAGAGGGCCTGGTTCTCCAAAAGGGAAATGCCCTGCGCCAGGGCCCGGTTGATATCGGTGGGCTCCATTTGGGAAGAGGTCTGCCGGGCGAATTCCAGGAGGCCCTTGACGATCTCCTTGCATCGGGTGGTCTCTTCGCAGATTCTTTCCAGGTCCTTTCTGCGCGGGTCCCCCGGCGCAAGGTCCTCGATCAACAATCGGGAGAAGATTAAAATTCCCCCAAGGGGGTTATTGATCTCGTGGGCCACCCCCGCAGCCAATTTCCCCAGGGAGGCCATTTTCTCCGATTGTAGGAGTTGGAGCTGGGCCTCCCGCAGTTCACCCTCCATCTTCAGCTTGTCCCGCAGGTCGGTGAAGATGCCGAAGCTGGCAATCTCTTTTCCCTTTTCGTATAGGATCGCCGCGGAAATATTGACCGGAATGAGGTCTCCCCCCTTGTTCACCAGGTTAATCTGGAAGGGTTCCAGGCGGCCGACCCCCCCATGGCCCGGAGAACGGAGCTGGGCCATGATCTCCTTGGCCATGCCCGGCGGATAGAGCTGGGTAATGTGGACTTTTTCGATGGCCTCCTCCGCGGTGTATCCCAGGAGCTTCTCCGAGCTCTTGTTGAAAATAATGATCTTGCCCTTCATATCCGCGGCGATGATTCCATCCACCGAATTTTCGATCAGGTTGCGCAGAAATTCATTGGTCTTCCGCAGTTCGGTTTCGATTCGCTTGGTCGGGGAAATGTCCCGGAGATAGGCATAGGTTTTCATCGCTCCCCGACGATTTTTAACCGAGGTAATGCAGATTTCGGCCTCCTTGCTGGTCCCCTGGGCGGTGACGATCTCCATCTCGGAGCATACCCGGAGGCCGGTGTCGGGGTCGCGCCGTCGGAAAAGGTCCCGGAGGTAGGCTCGATTCTTTTCGTCGAACAAGGCGTGGAAATCCAGCCCCAGCAATCGGTCCGGCGGGTACCCGGTCACCTCCGAGGCCACCCTGTTCGCCAGCTCGATGCGGTTTCCTTCATCGATGGCCAGGATCCCGTCGTTGGCATTCTCCACGATACGCCGGAATCGCTCCTCCGATTCCCGGAGGTCTTCCTCCAGCTTTTTAGCCACATCGCTATCGGCGACCCATTCGGTCCGGGCTCCAAGGGCATGTTCGGACAGGGCGAGGTTCTCCTGCTCCGCCCGGACGAGGAGATCGCGCAGGATTTGGACCTCCTTTTTCAGCTTCTCAAGCTCTTCCTTTTTCTTATCGCCCACCGACCCTCCCCGCTGCTTCTTGCTATTATAGCGGTCCCCGATTTTTTTTTCTATGCCCCTGTTTCCTCGGTCCCCAAGCCCCATCCGGATTCGTCCTTCTTACTTTTCCTGAATAAATAAATAGAAAGGTTTTTTGCCCTTATAGAATGCGGAGAAGAATCGGAGAAACCATTGCAGAACCTGCCAACGGCCCAGCGATACCCCAGAAGAAACTCCTTTTTATGAAATTAATCGGAAATGTGCCGAACGCGCCCGGAACGTATTCCCTGCTTCTGTTGTTAGCCTTCGAATCCTTCTGAGAAATGGTTTTTTCCCCTGAAAATGTCCCTCGAAGGATGAAAACCGCTCCTTCTTTTCAACTTTTATGAACAACCCTCGCCAATTGGCCAGGCCCGGCCCCGGAATCCGGGGTAAAGCCGATATCCTGCTTTTTCCCCTATAGAATTGCCGATCGCTGAAATTGCAGAACTAGACGCGGTCCCCGGAGACGTCCCGGGATGCGGACGATAGCTCTTGACATGGGCAAAATACTTTAGCATATGTAATATACGCGAAATAACTGGAAGGAAGGATGGGGGCGCCATGAAACAGAATATTACCCTGTCGATCGAAAAGGATCTGATACGGAAAGCGAAAGTTTTGGCCGCCAAAAAAGAGGTTTCGATACCAAAACGATTAAGCCGGGAGCTGGCAGGATCCTGAGTGAGGAGGATCTTTACGCATCGGCCCGGAAGCGGGCGACGGCTAGGCTTAAAAAGGGATTTCACTTAGGCGACAGGATCCTCGGAAGAGCTTCATGAACGGCGATAAAGCCTTCGTGGATGCGAATGTTTTGGTTTATGGGCACGACGTGGATTCTGGTCCGGAACATCAAATCGCCAGGCGAATATTGCTGGACCTCTGGCAGCAAAAGAAGGGCGTGCGCAGTGGTCAGTTTGAAGGAGTCAAGGCGGCAGCTTACCTGCGGTCCTGTTGGGAGCTTAAAAAGGGGGAGGCATGGGGATGATGGAAAAACGCAATTTGGGGAAAACGGGACCGGCCATCGGTTGTCTCGGATATGGGGCCATGGGGCTCGAGGGCTACTACGGAGCTTCCAATGATGATGGAGCGATGGAGACCATTCGCCGGGCCCTGGATTTCGGGATGACGATGATCGACACGGCGGATGCCTACGGTAATGGGCACAACGAGATTCTTGTAGGCCGCGCAGTCAGGGGCCGACGGAACGACGCCTTTATCGCAACCAAGTTCGGCATCGTCTTTGATGAAAAGGAATCCGGAACCGAGCTGCGGACGGGCTGGGGGTTCTCGCTCAAAATTAACGGGAAGCCAAGGTATGCAGAAAAGGCGCTGGCTGGAAGCCTCAGGCGTTTGGGAATTGACACCATTGATCTGTGGTATGCGCACTATGTGGATCCTGCAACCCCGATAGAGGAAACCGTGGGCGGGATGGCCGAGGCCGTTCGTGCGGGGAAGGTGCGCTATCTGGGGCTGAGCAACGTCCCGGCCGATGAAGTCAGGCGAGCTCATGCAGTCCATCCGATCACGGCGGTGCAATACGAGTATTCCCTCTGGCGCCGGGAGGCCGAGACCGCTCTGCTCCCGACGTTACGGGAACTTGGAATCGCTCTGGTCTGCTGGTCTCCTCTCGGCAGCGGGTTTCTGACTGGAACAGTGCGAACCTTGGACAGGAATGACTTCCGCCGGAATAACCCGCGCTTTGCAGGGGAGAATCTGGCCGAGAATCGTGCACGGTACGCTCCATTGATGGCCATGGCGAGGGAGCTAAGTGTCAGCCCTGCCCAGTTGGCTCTTGCATGGCTCCTGCACCAGGGCAAGGATATTATTCCGATCCCCGGAACACGCCGCCCGGAACGAGTTGATGAAAATGCCCGGGCAGCGGACATCCGTCTAACGGACGAGACCTTAAAACGGATCAATACAATCGCGCGGCCCGGGTTAGCGGAAGGCGCAACGTTGCTGTGAGAGTTTGCACCGCATCACGGGGTTTAAACGCCCAGGTGGGGTGTTGGTTCTTCATTCCTGGAGGGGGTCTCAACCGGTTTTTCCGCAATCTATTCAAACGGTTGGCCGAAAAGGATTCTTTGCATTCGCCCACCACCTGTGGGATAGCAAGGGGTCCGATATGCAATCGAAAACAAGGGGGTTCCGCGCGGTCCGGTAGATTTTTCGCGTTTCACACCTTCCCGAGCATGGGCCATTGTTTTTTCGAGGCGGACCGTTCCGATGCCTTGCAAGCCCATGCCACCGCCCTTTCCTGGGAAAGAACTTTGGCTTTCCTCAAGCAGAGATTGAATTGACACGCCTCCCAAAATAAGGTACGAAGGCAGAGGCCTGGTGGGGGAGGAAAAAAATCAAAACCGCGACTTTCTGTAAGTTTTCCGAGCCCCCAGCGGGGCTCCTTCCAGAGGTAAACGCCGGAAACGAATAAGGGGCGATCCATTTTTCAATTCAGAAGAGGGGATTCGATGAAACCGCTCAGTCTTGTGCACACGTTGACTTTCGACGCTTTCGGCACGATCCTGGACCTTGGCGGCAGTCACGCCCCGCGGCTGGGCGAGTTCCTGCAATCCAAAGGCTCCCCCCTGACCGCCGGGGAGTTATGGAGCCGGTGGCGCTACCGGCAGCGCATCGAGCAGTACCAGGACAACCAATTCTGCGCCGGGCATTTCGGGTATCTCGATTCCTCCCGCAGGGCCCTCCTCTACACTCTTCGCTCCTCCAAATTGCCCTTTGAGGATGCGGATATCAAACGAATTATGGACGGCTGGCAGGAGCTGAAACCATTTCCCGATGCCGTGCCCGGCCTGAAGCGGCTGCGGAGTCGGTTCAAGCTGGTCGTTTTATCGAACGGCGAGAGGGACTATCTGGCCCACCTGGTGAAGAATCGCATTCAGTTCGATTTCGACGGGGTAATCTCGGTCCAGGATGTGGGGGTATTCAAGCCCAACCCCCAGGTGTACCGCTATGCAGCGCGGATGCTGAAGGCCGAGCCCTCTGAGCTGCTTATGGTCTCATCCAACAGCTTCGATGTGGTGGGGGCTCGGATTTCCGGGTATCGCGGGGCTTACGTCAACCGGTATGACCTTCCCTATGATGAAACGCCTTACCGGTTTGACATCGAGGCCCCGGATTTTTTGAGCCTGGCGGATCAGTTGGATTGCCCGTAGAGGCCAGCCTCAATACGCTATGAGGAAGGAAGGGGATTTGGCCGGGATCGACCGTGGTTGTATGGAAGAACAAAGGCCGGAAATCGGGAAAGCCCGGATTGGGCGGAAAGGTTACTAATCAGGCCATAGTTGTATAGACCCCAAAGACGAAATCCCTCCTTCTCTCCCTTTACCAAAGGGAGGAATTCCCCTCTTTGAAAAAGAGGGGTTAGGGGAGATTTTAGAAAAGCATGTCCAGTCAATTAGGGATTCCTTATTAATGGAAGGGGCCGCGGGGAGTGACCAAGGAAATTCCGCAGTTCGAATCCTTCGAGCAGATGGCTGAGGCAACCGCCGAAGGGCTGGTGAAGATCGGTGCCCATCATGCCTTCCAGCTTTTCCGGGACCGGGAATTCCGGCGGTTGGCGAACTTCGATATTCTAAGCCAGGTTGAGCATGACCGGGTTTTCAATGAGCTGGTTGTCTCCTATGTTGTCTTGATCATCCTCATGTTGGAGGCACCGGACCTCCGGGTTCCGACGGAATTCCGGGATTACCTGAGGCTTATGAAGGAGAGGGTTGCCCGGGCGCATTTGGACTATCTGAAATCCGTGGGCGTTCAAGAGGAGCATCTTCAGGGCTGGGAAAAGCTGATCGACTTGCGCTGCCATGAATACGCCAAGGACCGGCACGAAGTGCGGGCCGCGGCCATGCAGGTGGAGTCGGAGGATAAGCCCTTGGAGCTGGGGGACCTTACACGAATTCAGATGCTGGTTCCGGTCCAAACCGTGGCCATCGGCTGCCACGAGCACATCTGCCGGGGCGAAACGAAGGGGCGCGATGCGCTTTTCAAATGGGTGCTGAAATGGCTTTCCAAATTTTATGTGGACATCCGGCTCCGCCTGGAAGGGGGGAAAGTCACTCCGATCATGAAAGCCAAGGTCGTCTGGAAACAGATGATCCGCCGAAGGCGAAAGAAGAAATGAATGGGCACTGAATGAACCTTGGTGCTCTGGCTTAAAGGTCTGCCGATGCTCGATTCCCCGGCGACCATCGATCTCGGAGCGGGAACGATTTCCTTTGGTAAGCTTGGGATCTATGCCTTGCGGCCCTTCCCGGTCGGGAAAAGAGGAATTTGAGGATTTTATGGACAGGGCGAATATCGTTGACGAAGGTTGTCCTGCCCCTCCGCTTCCCACCTTGCGCCTCTACCTTCAGGATTCCTACTGCTTCCAGGAGGATGCGACGATCGTTGCCGTCCGGGGAAATTCCGTGGCTTTCGATCGGACCTTCTTCTATCCTGGGGGGGGCGGCCAGCCTCCGGATGAAGGCTCGCTCAGGGCAGAGCAGGGGCAGGTGCTCGAAATCTCGTCCGCCTTTTCGGACCCGGACGAAATCCTATGGCACATCTGTAAACCCGAGCCCAAGCCAGAACTGGTCGGACTTGGCGCTAAATTGATCCTGAACCGGGAAAGACGGCTGGCTCTTATGCGCTACCACACCGCCCTTCATGTGCTGAACACGGTTGCCTTCAGGGACTATGGGGGATGGATCACCGGGGTTCAGATCGCGCCCGATTACTCGAGGATCGACTTCAAGGTGGAGGGCTTTTCCGCCGCCATGTGCGTGGAAATGGAGAAGAAGGTCAACGCCGTCCTGGCAGAAAACCACGCGGTTGAGGCGCTCTATCTGCCGGAGGAGGAATTTCGCCAACGGGACGACCTCCTTAGGACTTTGGAAGTCAAACCGCCGGTTTCCCATGGCCGGGTGCGGGTCGTGGAAATCAAGGGTTTTGACGCCCAGGCGTGCGGGGGGACTCATGTGCGGACCACGTCCGAAGTGGGAAAGTTCTCGATCTTTCGGACGGAAAACAAAGGGAAGATCAACAAAAGGCTTTATGTGCGGCTCGATCCAAAGGGATCGCCGGTGACTGGATATAAATGAAGGGAAAAAGGCCCTGCGGAGGAAGCGATGAAAAAAAGGAAAAGCTGGCGGGAAAAGCTGGCCGATGCCAAGGACTTTCCCAAAGTCATAGCGGTCCCACCGGGGATGCAACGCCAGTGGGGGACGGGTACGATGGTCATTCCGGCTCCGGCCGAGGTCGATCAAATTATGAGAAGGGTCCCCAAGGGCAAGCTTATCACCATGAATGATATTCGGGAGAGCCTGGCCCGAAAACATGGGGCCACCATCGGCTGCCCGATCACGGCGGGAATCTTTGCCCGAATCGCGGCCGGGGCGGCGGAAGAGGACGAGCGGGAAGGCAAGAAACGGATCACTCCTTTCTGGCGCACTCTGAAATCGGGCGGAGAACTGAACCCCAAATATCCCGGCGGGATCGAAGGGCAAAGAGCGAAGTTGGAAGCGGAAGGCCATACGGTGATCTGCAAGGGCAAGCGTTATTTCGTCCGCGATTACGAGCGATCGAAGTGTAGGTTCTAAGGACCCGGAAGAATAGGGGAAAGGGAAGATACTTCTGCGGAGTGAGAAGCCATTCGGAAGAGGCCGAAAAAAGGGATGAGCCGGCGAGAAAATTGACGCCGGGGCTTCTACGAGGAAATGGGCGACATGAAATACAACACGCTGGGAGGAACGGACCTCCGGGTTTCTCGATTGGGGTTCGGGTGCGGCAGTATCGGCGGCCTGCTGGTGCGCGGCGAATATCCAAAGATGCGGGAGGCCTTGGCCCGCGCCCTTGAGCTGGGGGTTAATTATTTCGATACGGCGCCCCTCTATGGGAACGGACAGTCCGAGGTGAACCTGGGGGCGGTCCTCCGGGAACTGAGGGCCGAAGCCCTGATCGGGACCAAAGTGCGTTTGGCCGGAAAGGACGTGGGCCGGATCGGCGAAGCCATAACCGAGTCAGTGGAAGGAAGCCTGAGGCGGCTGGGGCGCAGGGATATCGATCTGATCCAGGTCCACAACCGCATCGGGTTTACCTGGAAGCCGGAAAGGGACCCGGACCGGATCGGACTTCCTGACCTTGGAACGGCGACCGAGACCTTTGAGGCGCTTCAACGGCAGGGCAAGGTTCGATTTTGGGGAATCACCGCGATGGGCGAGACCGATGCGTTGCGGGCGGCAGTGGCCGCCGGCCGATTTCATTCGATTCAGGTTCCTTACAACCTGCTCAATCCCACTGCGGGGACCATCGTCGGCAGGGGCTTCCCCTTCCAGGATTATGGGCAAATCATGGAACCTGCCTCGCAAAAGGGGATGGGGGTCATTGCCATCCGCATCCTGGCCGGGGGAGCACTCAGCGGCGCCCCGGAGCGACACCCGGTGGCTTCAACGTGGGTCAACCCCATCGCCTCGGAGGAGCGTTACGGCGATGACGTCGCCAGGGCCCGGCGGTTTTCGTTTCTGGTAGAAGAAGGGGTAGTGAACAACCTGGTCGAAGCGGCGGTCCGTTTTGCGGTGAGCAACGCCAACGTATCGACCGCGTTACTGGGGATTTCAAGCCTTGAGCAACTTGAGGAGGCAGTGAAATATGTCGAGCGAGGCCCCTTGCCGGGGGAAATATTGGCCAGAATCCAGGCGCAAAAGTTAAATTGAAGCCGAGATTGGAAAAAATTGAAGCCCTAAGGGCACCAAGCAACTTGCCCCTACCACCGCACCTTTCTCCCAACCAAATTACTTTACTTCCCGAAAAATAGATTTGGGAATCATGGCGTGGACCCCCTTGTTGTCGTCGACGATTTGGGTGATTCTCAGGTCCACCGCCAGGCTGCACAGGGAATAGGCTTCATCCGGGGTGAGCCCCCGGGTTTCTGAAAGGAACCGGATGGCATCCCGCAGGGCGGTCTCGGTCGCTTCGTCGAGGTCGGGGTGGAATGCCATGGTGATCCAATGAGTGGGCGTTTCCCCCATGGGTCTCTCGATCTTCATATCCTTCCGCACGAAAAACTGGAGGACCGCTTCCTTCATGGCCGTTTCGATGGCGGTCACGTTGACTTCCCCATCCCCCTGCGCGGCATGGGCATCCCCGGCCGAAAATAGAGCCCCGGGGACCTGAACCGGCAAGTATAAAATGCTTCCGGCAACGAGCTCCTTGTTGTCCATATTCCCGCCGAAATAATCGGGGATGGCGGCCGGCCTTTTTTCCCCCGGACGGGGCGCCACTCCCATGTTTCCGAAAAAAGGCTTCAGGGGAATGACTATCCCGGGGGCAAAAAGGGTTTCCATTTTTGCCAGGTCCAGATATAACGTCCTCATGTCCCCTGCGGGAAAATCTTCCGGCAGGCCTCCACGGCGGTAATCTTCGGGAAAATGATAGTTCACCCCGCATTCCGCGGGGACCAGCTTTTGGATGCGCACCTTCAACACATCTCCCGGCTTGGCTCCTTGGATGAAAATCGGGCCGGTCAGCGTATGGGACCCCAGGTTGCGGTCGATGTACTCTTGGCGGACGGCCAGCATCTCCTCCAGAGTCATGCCGCAATGCAACCTGCCGTCCATGAGCATCATGGAGCTCATTCGGACCGTGTCTCCCGATTCGATCGTCAGCACCGGAGGGATCGTTGAGTCATAAAACCCTGTGTGCACAGTTTGCGGCGAGGCCGCCAGCCTGTGAATTTTTCCCTTTTCCTCCATCCCGTTCCTCCAAAAATGAAAAAACCCGCGGTTCACGCCGGCCAACACTGAGTCCCTCCATCTACCCGGATCACCTGCCCGGTGATGTAGGAGGAGGCTTGGGAAAGAAGAAACTCCACCACCCGGGCGATCTCGATCGGCCTGGAGTAGCGGTCCAGAGTCCCGTCCTCGAGCACCTTGCCGGCATCATAAGAGCGGGTCGCCTTCCACCGGGCGGTCATCACCTCTCCGGGGGCGACGGCGTTGACTCTGACATTATGGGGCCGCAATAATAGCGCTAGGCAGCGGGTGTATTGGTGAACGGCCGCCTTGGCGGTGGCGTAGATCGCCGACTTTTCTTTTCCCCAGAGGCCATCGTTGCTACCGATGTTGACGATGCTGCCGGATTTTCGCTGCATCATTTCCGGGGCCACTTCCCGGCAGGCCAGGATGCAGGTCATCAGGTTCCGGTCGAGCACGGCCTTCAGGTCTTCCAGGGAAATGAAGAGGGCATCGTTATTCCTGGGTTTGCCCGCAAGGGGACTGGAGACCCCCTCGGCTCCGATATCCCCCCCGGCGTTGTTTACCAGGAGGTCGATTCGGCCCAATCGCCCCCGGATCTCCGCGGCAAGGTTCTTGACCGTCTTCTCATCGGTCAGGTCTCCATGAACCGGAAGGACCCTCACGCCATGTTCTTCGGAAATAGCCCGGGCCACAGCTTCGAGCGATTCCGCTTCGTGAAAGGCGCGCGAGGAATAGGGAGTCGTGCCGTGAACGGCGACCGATGCGCCCAGGCTGGCCAGGTGGCCGGCTATGGCCCGCCCGATTCCGCGCGAAGATCCGGTCACCCAGACCACCTTCCCGTTGAATTTGAGATGGCTGCTCTCCATGAATCCACCTCCGACTAGTATGCCCGCGCAGGCTTTTGAAAAGGCCTTTCTAAAATCCCCCCTCCGCCCCACTTTTTCAAAGGGGGGAACTGGGGGATTTGTGCAAATGCTGAGCCTACTACCCAGTTCCCAAATTTCCCCCCGATTCATGGGGGCGCTATGAGCAGAGCTTTCGCAATCCTTCCAGCCGCTCCCGGCTTACCTGCAGCAACAGCCCGGCATCGGTGGAGAGCATCATGTACTGGACGCCAAGGTCGATCCAATATTCGGCCTCGTCCACGAATCGCACGAAAGTGCCGGAGATAACCCCCTTTTTCTTGCACAGGGAAATCACCTTTTCCATGAGTTCGATGACCCTCGGGTCCTTGGTTTTTCCGGGGACTCCCAGGGACTGGGATAAATCCCAGGGTCCAAGGAATATGACATCCAACCCGGGGGTTTCGATGATGGACTCGATCTCCCGCACCGCCCTTTCCCCCTCGATGTGGATGACGGTCAGGACCTCCCGATTGGAGGAAGGGATGTGTTCATCGGGGGGAATGGCGGAATATCCTGCGGCCCGGACAAAGCTGCACAGCCCTCGATTCCCCTCCGGGAAATACCGGGCCGCACGGGAGACGGTTTGGGCCGTTTCGGCGCTCTCTACCTGGGGCACCTGAACTCCTTCGGCCCCGGCATCCACCGCCCGCATGATGTTGGACGGGGTGGGCTCCGGAATCCGCACCAAGCTGGTGATCCCGGAGCAGCGGGCCGCCCGGATGCATTGTTCCACGAGGGGGAAGTCGAAAACTCCGTGCTCCATATCGATGACCGCAAAATCCCACCCCCCGTACCCCAGGATTTCCGTGGCCGCCGGGCCGAGGCGAACGAAGGTCCCGAAACAAATTTTCCCTTCCGTGAGTTTCTTCTTCAGTGAGTTGGTGAGCATGGAACGGTTCCTCTCAATCGAAGTAAGGCTGAATTTCAAATTCCGTAGGCTTTGTAACAGGTACGGCATTCCTCGGAGAGGGGGGGCGGCGGAGAAGGGGTCGGTTTCTCGGCCGCCGATTGGGGGTTTGAAAAAGTGTCCAGGAACCGTCCCACGTTGAATTCCGACCTCCTCCGATCCTCAAAAACCCGACGGAAGGCCCGGTACGATTCCTTGCCCCAGATTTCCAGGAAATCTTCTTGATGGACATTGCCGAAGAAAAGCTGGGGAACCCTATATTCCTGATTCATGAAGATGCGGGGAATAGGTCCCTTTTGGGGAATTTTAAGGTAGGGACAAGGGGCCACCAGCCCGTCCACCGAGAAGAAGACCTGCCGGGGAGGGTCAGCCTCGCACACCATTCTCTCCTCGGCTTTGAGGGGATAGCACAGGAAGGAAATCCCTTGCTTTTTTCCCTGAAGTTGAATCTCCTCGATGGCTTTTTCAAAGGCCGGGGTCGGGGATTCATGATAAAAAGTGCGCAGGATGTTCCACCGTTCCTCGGGAAGATAATCCAGGTTCCGGAAGATCACTTCGTCTACCCCCAAACGGGCGGACAAGGGAACCATGGTAGGGAGATCAGCCATGTTAAGGCGGGTCATGGGGAAGGATAACTTCACCGCAGGGTTTCTGCGCCCGGCCGCTTTCCTGAGTTTCACCACGGTTTCGACCTGATCCAAAATGCGCTTCAGGTCCGACCCCATGGAGGAAAGACTATCTTGAATCGCCTGAGTGGCCACCTCCAGGTTGATGACCATCAGGTCGAGGTCGGTTTGGAGCAGCCGATGGGCGCAGGCTTCGCTCAGGAGGGAGCCGTTGGTGATCAATGCCGTTCGGGTTTCGGCTCCCTTGACCTGGCGCAGCATTTCCGGGAGGTTTTCGTTCTCCAAGGGATCTCCCCAACCCCGAAAGGTGACCCAACGAGTGCGGCCGATGTGGGGACGGATTTTCTGGAAAGTTTCCAGCGACATGTTTCGAAAAACCCATTTTTCAGCAAAGACCGACCGGGCACAGAGCTGGCATTCCAGGGAGCTGTAGGTGGAGGCCTCGATCTGGAAAGCCTCGAATTCCCGCCGGTCTCCGAAAATGAAATTGGTCAAGCCCTTCAGCATGTTCACCCGGGAAGGTCAGGCATGAGCCCCCCAAAAGGAAAAAAAGCGATCCTTTCCGGGAAGGGGAATCCCACGCTACATTTGGGAGATCAGGAATTTTGTTTCCTTATCGTCAAACGAAAGGTATTCACCGGTTATTCCGTCCGCGGCTCTGGACGCCAGGAAGAGGACCAGCCTGGCGGGCTCGTCGGGTGAACGGAGCATCCCTTCTTCCTTCAGCCGTTCGAACATATCCGTCCCGATCGCCTTGGGCCCTGCCTGCCTGATTTCTTCCTGCATACGGGTGTCCATGACCCCGGGGTGGATGCAGTTTGCCTGGATGTTGTGTTCCTTGACCTCGCGGGACAGCTGCTTGGTGAAATGGATCATTCCCGCCTTGGCCACCATGTAAGCGGTCAGATTCGGACGGGGCGTCAGGGTTGTAGCGATATTGATGATCTTCCCCTGTTTCTTTTCGATCATCGTCGGAAGGACCGCTTTGGTGCACAGGAAGGCCGAGGTCAGATTGACTCTCAGCGTATGGTCCCATTCCGCGATAGGAATTTCGTGGATGGGGGCGATCGGCCCCCGGACCCCGGCGTTGTTGACCAGGATGTCGACCGTACCGAAGGAGTCCAAGGCCTTCCTCACCATCCGGTTGACCTGCTCTTCGTCGGAGACGTCGGTGGGGACCGCGAGCACCTGCTTCCTGAGAACCCGCAGTTCCGTGGCCACATGTTCGATCTCCTCCGGGTGGGTGGCCGCCAGGACGACCCGGGCCCCCTCTTTGCCGAACAGGAGGGCGATGGAACGTCCCAGCCCCCTTCCTGCTCCCGTGATGATGGCGACTTTATTCTGCAGCCTCATGACTTTTTCAAAAATTATAATGAGCTCGAAGACCCGGCCAGGCAGCCCCTTCTTCACCCCGGGTGGAAATTCACGGTTATTGTAACCCAGAAGAAGGAAAATTTCGACACCCCTTCATTGTTCCTTTTTCCCTACACCCGCCTGGATAACCGTTGGGTTAAGTTTTGACATGGGCCGACGAATAGGGTTAACCTGAAAGAAAGGATGATAGCGAAGAACCTGGCCATGAAAAAAGTCTTTCGGTCCAGCGCGTTTCAATCTTCTTTCCGGAAAGTTAGCCTGGTGCGGGCCCTATCGAAGTTGGGCTATTGTTCCAGGAGCCGGGCGGAAGAGTTGATCGCGGCGGGGCGGGTGCGGGTCAATGGCCGGGGGGAAGTAGACGGGGCGCGGAGAGTCGATCCGGCGCTCGATCGAATCGAAGTGGACGGCCAGATGGTCGTTTCTTCGAAGAAGGTTTATCTCCTGCTCAATAAGCCCCGGGGACTGGTTACAACCGTACAAGACGAAAGAGGAAGGAAGACGGTTTACGAATGCCTAAAGGGAATAGAATTGCCGTGGGTTGGGCCGGTCGGTCGCCTGGACAAAGCCAGCGAGGGATTGCTGCTCTTCACCAATGACACGTCTTGGGCAGCAAAGGTTATGAACCCCAAGACTCACCTGGAGAAAACCTACCACGTGCAGTTGGACTGCCTGGCGGATGACACCTTTCTGCGCCGGATGACCGAGGGGGTGGATACGAAGGAGGGGGATTTGCTGCAGGTCCGAAAGGCGAGGCTGCTGCGCAAAGGAAAGAAAAATTGCTGGCTGGAAGTCGTTCTGGAGGAGGGGAAAAACCGTCACCTCCGCCGTCTTTTATCCGCCCTCGGGGCCAATGTCTTGCGGCTGGTCCGGGTGGCCATCGGGTCGGTGCAGTTGGGAGACTTGCCCAAAGGCAAGGTGCGGCCTCTCACCCAGGAGGAAAGGGTATCCCTGATCAAAGCGGGAGAAAAGGGCTGACGGAAGAATGGCGAATCCTCTTCACTTGGGCTTACACCGAGTTTATTACGGTTGGTGGATCGTCCTTCTGGGCTCCTTGATCATTGCCGTGGGAGCGGGGATTCTCATTCATGGGTTCACCGTATTTTTCCTTCCCCTGAAGCGAGACCTCGCGGTGAGCAGCGCGGCCATTTCGCTGATCTACGGGGCGGCCCGCCTGGAGGGAGGCGCCGAGGGGCCCCTGGTGGGGTACCTGGTGGACCGATGGGGCCCCCGGGCGATGATGCTGACCGGGGCCCTTCTGGCGGGGACGGGGTTCATCCTCCTTTCCCTCGTTCAGACCTTCTGGCAGTTCTTCTACATTTACATCTTTATCATTTCCCTGGGATTCAACGCCGGCTTCTTCCATCCCGTGTACGCCGCGGTGAACAGCTGGTTTATCCGCAAACGGGGAATCGGGTTCGCCCTGACCGGCGTGGCCGCCAGCATCGGCGGCATGGTTACGGCCCCCCTTCTTTCCTCCCTGATCCTTGCTTTCGGCTGGCGCACCGCGGCGGTCATTTCCGGGGTGATCATCCTGGCTGTGGCTGTCCCCGCCGCGTTGCCCATCCGTCGGAACCCTGAGTCTATAGGACTTCTGCCGGATGGGATTCCGAAGGAAAGGAATGCCGCCGACGGTCCATCGTCGGGGCCGGAACCGGCCCCGCAAAGGGAATTCACCGTTACCGAGGCGCTTCGGGTAGGCGATTTTTGGATTCTCCTTTTCGCCATTGCCCTGCGTGTATCGATCACCGTGGGCCTGACGATTCATTTCGTCCCGCTCTTTGTATGGAAAGGGCAGAGCGAAGCGGCCAGCGCCTACCTGGTGAGCCTCTTCGCCCTAAGCACGATTCCCATCACCCTGATTTGCGGCTGGTTCGGAGACCGTTGGGATAAATCGCTGATCTGCGGATTGGGCGTTCTTCCCACGATGGCGGGGATGCTCTTCCTGATCTGTGGGCATTCCGGGATTTCTCTCTACGCCCTGCCCGTGGGCCTGGCCATCACTATGGGAACGGTGCCCCTGAACTGGGCGCTGATCGGGGACTTCTTCGGGCGCCGCAGTTACGGGACGCTCCGGGGAATCATGGTCGTCGGCACCGGCCTGGGGACATTCCTGAGTCCGATCTACGCGGGTTGGACTTTTGACCGCAGCGGGAGCTACGCACCGACCCTGTGGACCTTCTTCGTCGTTCACCTCCTGGCGGCCGTTCTTTTCTTTATCCTCCATCGCCGCTCCCCCCGGCGAAGAGAACCAAAGGAGTAAGACCTTTCCTTCCTGCGGCTCATTCCCGCATGGTCCGATCCGTTATTCCCAGCAAGCCGTTCAGAAGGAGCGCAAAGAGGACAATTCCCCCGCCGGCAAGGCCCATATCCGTGGGGCGTTCGCCGAAGGCGAGCCAAACCCAAAGGGGACCGAGAATGGTTTCCAGGAGGGCAAGGAGGCCGATTTCGGCGGCGGAAAGGGACCGTGCGGCCAAGACCATGAGTACGCAGCCGAGACCGATTTGCACCCAGCCCATGACTCCCAGAACCACAAAGTCGCGCAGCGTGGGGGTGAGGGGCCAGGCCAGGGGCAAACTGACAAAAATAGAAAAAATTCCCGCGAGCATCACTGTCGGAGCCATGCTCACCGCGGCTCGGGTCCGGCGCAGGATGACCACGTTCAGGGCAAAAGCCACGGGAACTCCCAAGGCCAAGAGGTTTCCGAGCG
Organism: Syntrophaceae bacterium; assembly: GCA_013388675.1. GTDB lineage: Bacteria > Desulfobacterota > SM23-61 > SM23-61 > SM23-61 > SM23-61. The sequence continues at coordinate 21,348 of JACAEW010000020.1, forward strand.
TTCTTCCCGAGTCCAATCCCTCCAAAAACATGAGGAGAATGCCCGCGAGGGCGGCGGAGATGGTTGCCCAGGTCCGGTAGCAAACCCGTTCTTTAAGGAAGATTCTGCCGGAAAGGGCCACGAAAAAAGGGCCCACGCTCATGAGGACTAGGGTGTTGGCCACGGTGTTGCGGGTTACCGAAAGGATGAAGAAGAAAAAGGTGGAAGCCAAGAGGGCCCCGGCCAGGATGCCGGAGAGGCCCACATCCAGGGTCTTTTCAAAAACCTTTTCCCGGTGCCAGGCCGAGAGGATTCCGATCATGAACAGCACCAGGAACACGGACCGCCAGAAAATGATTTCCCAGGGGTCTGCCAGAACCACGCTGCGGACCAGGATCCCCCCCGTACTCCAGCAAAGCCCCGCCCCGATCATCAACAATACGCCTTTCCGGTGGGAGGGAGTGGCGATTAATACAGGGTTGGAATCTTTTTGAACCGGCACCGGACCTCCTAAGCAGGGAAGAAACTTTTTTTCTCACGAAGTGATCGGACCGAACGGTGTTCTTGACCTTGCGGATTAAAGAAAAAACCATCTTAGCCCTTGAACGGCACACGGTTTCGTGGCATAAAGAATTACTTCCACCGGGTGGGGCTGGGGGTGGGCTGGGGGACCCGCGGGCCGACTCTCTTCCGTTTATTATAAGTCCTATTCGGGATCTTTGGGAAAATTTATCGGTGAAGGAATCAAACAGGAGGACCGTATGCCCAACCGGGAAGTGATGCTGGCGAAGATGACCCGCCGGGAGTTCCGGGAAGGGATCGAAGGGGAGAAATTTTCCACGGCGATCGTCTGCGTGGGGAGCCACGAGCAGCATTCAGAGCATTTGGCCATGGAACACGATATTGAATCGGTGGTCCATATCGCCAGGGAGGCCGCCAGACGCCTGTATCCTCAAGTCGTAGTCGTGGTCCCCATGGCGGTGGGCATATCCGAGCATCATATGCATCATAAAGGGACGATTTCCGCCCGGCCGGGCGGCTGGCTGTCCGTCCTTTTCGACGTGGTGGAAAACATGGTCCGGCATGGGGTGAAAAACGTGCTGATCTTCAACGGCCACGGGGGGAATACCCTACCGGTCATGGGGACTATTGACCAGATGAGGTATTCCCTCAAATACAACGCTCCGGGAGTGAACCTCCAGTTCTGCTCCTACTGGGATTTAATCCCCCGGGACTTCCTGCTGAAGCATATGGAAACGGACGTCATCCCGGGACACGCCAAGGAGTTCGAAACGGCCATCGCCCTGGCGCTGTTTCCGGAGAACGTGCGCAAAGAGGTCATGCCGGGAATGGAGGATCAAGACCCTCTGCTGGCGACTGCGGAAAAAGGAAGGCTTTATGTGGAGGAGGCCGTGGAGCAGACCGTCGAATATTTGAAAAGAATGATGGATGGCCAAATTCGGATGCCGGAGCTGAAGCATTTCCCCTGATTTCTCCCGACCGCCTCCCCTGAGAACGCAGCGCGGTCGCGATGGAACCCGATCGTAGGGACAACCCGATGTGGTTGCCCATGTTGCGGGCGGCCACACCGGGCCGCCCCTCCATTGCACAAAACATCATAACAAATGGGCTCGCTTTGGTTCACGATTATTTTTTGAACTCTTCCCGCGGCGGGCTGAAAATATCCAGGATCTCGGCCGGCTGGTCGAAGGTGAAGGCCAGGCCATGGGGGGTGTCCGGGGGGACGAGAAACATGTCCCCCTTTTTTATTTCCCGGGTTTCTGAGCCGATGGTCAAGCCCACCTTCCCCTCCAGCACGATTCCCATTTGCTCATGGGGATGGCTGTGGAGCGGAACGATGGGCGCGTTGGGCCGCACATGAACGTGGGAGATCATTAATTTCTCCCCCCAGGCAATCCTGGTGGTGACCTGGGGTGAAAGTTCCCTCTCTTGGAAATCGCTGGGTTGCGTAAAAAACATTTTTCCCCCCTCTGAAAGGCTTATAGGAAAATTTACCCCATGAGCCGTCGCAAATCAACCGCCTGGAGGAAGGGGTCCTGCCTCCGCCCTTTCTCATGCCGGAAATTCCGGCAAAAAATCTTTCCCTCCAACTTATAATTAGTCATAAAAAGTAAAAATTAATAATAATAAGTAATATTTTTCTTGACTTGCTTCTTCTGTCGTTTTAGTATGCATAAGCGAAGAGGGACAGAATGGCCGAAGAAATCATGAATACGAAAGAGGTGGCCCAGTACCTGGGCGTCCACGAGAAGCAGGTATATGCCCTGATCAAGGCTAAACGGATTCCATCCACCCGGGTCACCGGGAAATGGGTTTTCCCGAAAAAACTCATCGATGAGTGGATCGAGACGAACGCCCGGGGCGGGATGGCAAAGGCCCGGGAGAAGAGCAAGCGAATCGAAGGAGCCCTCCTTGCGGCGGGGAGCAACGATCCCATTCTGGACATCCTAAAGACCTACATCCGCAAAGCCTACCCGGAATTTTTCCTCTTTTCGGCCAACACGGGCAGCACCGACGGGCTGAAAGCCCTGAACCAGGGTTATACCGATATCGCCTGGTCCCATCTCCTGGACCCCAAGAGCGGCCAGTATAACATCCCTTTTCTTTCGACCTATCTTCCAAACCGGAAGACCGTGGTCGTCAATCTATTCAACCGGGACCTGGGTTTCCTGGTGGCTGCCGGAAATCCCTTGCATATCCGGGGATTCAAGGATCTCACGAAGCCCGAAGTTCGGTTCATCAACCGCCAGAAGGGGTCCGGCACGAGGGTGCTCTTGGACCTTCATTTGAAAGGCCTCAAGATTCCCCCCTCGTCGATAAAAGGATATGAAGACGAGGTCTATACCCACTTTGAAATCGGCCTTTCCCTCTTGGCCAAAGAAGCCGACGCGGGGCTGGCAACGGGTTCGGTCGCCAAACTATTGGGGCTGTCCTTCGTGCCCCTGACCCAGGAGAGTTTCGATATGGTCCTGGACCAATCGACTTTTTTTGAGCGAGGGGTCCAGGCATTGATCGAAATTCTAAACTCCCGGGAATTTCGGAGGCGGGTGGAAAATCTGGGAAGTTATGACTTCAAGAGTTCGGGGAAAATCCTGTACTCCAAGGCGGCATGAAAGGGGCCGCAAAAAAAGCTGGGGAAGGGAATGCCAAGAGCCATCGTTATCGGCACCCTCTGGGCAGCCATCTTTACGGTAACGGCCTGGAGCGCGGCTCCAGCCCAACCGAAAAACATTATTCTCTCCACCACCACCAGCACCCAGGATTCCGGCCTGCTGGACGCGCTGATTCCGATCTTCGAGAAGAAGACCGGGTACTTTGTAAAGACCATCGCCGTGGGTTCCGGCCAGGCCATGGCCATGGGGCAGAAGGGGGAGGCGGACGTGCTCCTGGTCCATTCCCCGACGGTGGAGAAGAAGTTCATGGCCGAAGGTTTCGGGATCGCCCGGAGGCTGGTGATGCATAACGGTTATCTATTGACGGGACCGTCGGAAGACCCGGCTAAGATCAGGGGAATGAGGTCCGTCGTGGAAGGATTTAAGAAGATAGCTTCCGCAAAGGCCCTGTTTCTTTCCCGGGGGGATAACTCCGGAACCCATGCTAAGGAAAAATCCATCTGGATGACCGCGGGTATAAATCCGGAAAAACAGAGGTGGTACCAGCAGACCGGGCTGGGGATGGGCCAGACGCTCAACGTGGCCTCGGAAAAGAAGGGCTCCACGCTGGCCGACCGGGGGACCTATCTGGCCCTCAAGAAAAACCTGAACCTGGGCATTCTGGTTGCAGGTGACCCCATTCTCCTTAACCCCTACCACGTGGTCGAGGTGAATCCAGCCAAGTGGCCGAAGGTCAATGTCGCAGGAGCCAAAGCTTTTGCTGATTTCATGGTGTCCAAGGAAACCCAGGACATCATCCGGACCTTCGGGTTGGAGAAATTCGGATCGCCCCTGTTCTTCCCCGATGCCGGGAAAAAAGAGGAGGATTTGGGGAAGTAAATGGAACTCATCCTTGAAGGAATCCTCAAGGCCTTTCAGCTCCTTTTCACCCTCGACCGGGAGGTTTTTCAGATCACTCTCCTTTCCCTCCAGGTCTCGGGAACGGCGACGCTGATCAGCCTTTTCATCGGAATCTCCATCGGGACGCTGGTGGCCCTCACGGAATTTCCGGGCCGAAGGCTGATCGTCAGCCTGATCAACACCGGAATGGGCCTACCGCCGGTGGTAGTGGGCCTCTTCGTCACCATTTTTCTCTGGAGGAACGGGCCGCTGGGATTCCTGGGGATCCTTTATACCCCGGCGGCGATGATCCTCGCCCAGGCGGCGATCGCCACCCCCATCGTCATGGGAATCACCCTGGCGGCGATCCAGGCGCTTCCCAAAAACCTTCGCCTGCAAATCCTCTCCCTCGGGGCGACCCGCGGGCAGATGGTCTGGATCCTGGTGAAAGAGGCCAAGCTGCCCCTTCTGGCCGGGGTGATGGCCGGGTTCGGCGGGGTGATCTCGGAGGTGGGTGCATCGATCATGGTGGGCGGGAACATCAAGGGCTACAGCCGGGTCCTGACCACGGCCACGGTCATGGAAACCAGCCGGGGGAATTTCGATATAGCCATCGCTTTGAGCATCATTCTCCTGCTCCTGGCCTACCTTATCAACCTCGTCCTCACCCACATCCAGCAGAGAGAGAGGCCGAGATGACCGCCCCCCGTCCCCTCTTGACGGTCAAAGACCTGCGGGTCCGCAGGGGAGGGGTGCGGGTCCTGGAAATCCCTTCCCTGGTCGTGGAGGAAGGTTCCATCCTTTCCCTCATCGGGCCGAACGGCGGGGGCAAGACCACCCTGCTGCAAACCCTGGCTTGCCTCATCCGGGCGGAAGGGGGCGAATTCTTCTTCAAGGGAGAAAAGGTTTCTTCCAACCATGGGCTCCTCCGGTACCGCCGGAATCTGGCCATGGTGTTCCAGGAGCCCATGCTTTTCGATACGACGGTTTTCGGGAATGTGGCCTCGGGGTTGAAAATCCGGGGGATGAAAGGGTCCGAAATCGAAAGGAGGGTGAAGGAAAACCTTCAGCGGTTCGGAATTTCTCATCTCCTCGACCGCTCGGCGCGCAAGCTCTCTGGGGGGGAGGCTCAAAGAACGGCCCTCGCCCGGGCTTTGGCCCTCCAGCCCGAGATCCTTTTCCTGGATGAACCGTTCGCCTCCCTGGACCCGCCCACCCGGGAAGGGCTGATCGAAGACCTGGAGAAAATCCTCCGCCAGACCAACACCACCACTCTATTCGCCACCCATGATCGTATGGAGGCTCTTCGTCTATCCGACCGGATCGCGGTGATGAATCAAGGCCGGATCCTGCAGCTCGCAACGCCCGAAGAAGTCATGAACCAGCCCGGGGATGAATTCATCGCCTCTTTCGTAGGGGTGGAGACTATCCTCAAAGGACGTGCGGTCAGAAAGGAGGGGGGAAGTTTCGTGGCGGCCATCGACGGGAAGGAGGTGGAGGCGGTGGGAGGGGTGGAAATCGGCGAGCCGGTGGTCTTATGCATCCGGCCGGAACACGTAACCCTTTCCCTACCCGCCCCCAAGGGAGCAACCAGCGCCCGGAACGTATTTCCGGCCGTGATCACCCGGATCGTTTCCCTGGGCCTCTATTACCGGGTAAACCTGGACTGCGGATTCCCCCTGGTGGCCTACGTGACCGGCCATTCGGTCGAGAATTTATCCCTCCGAGAGGGCCAAAGCGTCTCCGCCTCCTTTAAAGCCACCGCCATACACGTCATCCGCAAAACAAAAAAAACCGAGCGGGGAAAGAATCCTATTTTCCCAGCCATTTCTTGATGCGCGGGACCTCCTCACCGGACCATTGGGGGGAGAGGCGCCTTTTCAGAAAAGCGGAGAAGAGCTGATCCACGGTCTTCACCGCTTTCTCCATCAGGTAAATTCTTTCCAGCAGGCGTCCCCCCCTGTCGGTTTCCTCCTCTTCCTCGATCCCCTCGGGCAGACGAAGGGTTTGGAATTGGAAGGAATCCCCCTTCAGGGTGAATTCGAATTTCTCCGTTCCCACCCCAAGCTGGATCCGGGCCTCCTTCACCTTTTTCCCTTCCAGGATAGCGGCCTTTCCTTCTTTAAGGCCCGCGTGGAGCCCCTGGCAGACGATGCTCTCCGAGTATTCACCCCCTCCGGACTCGAGGGCCAGCCGGCGAGCGAAGGAAACCTCCAAATCGCCCGCCCCGGGAACCTGGACCGCCCCACCCCGTTCTTCGCTTTTAAACCAGAGCCAGGTCAGAAATTCCCTGCCCAGGAGAGGAGGGCCTGCTTTGCCCTGCTCCGGTGTTTGAGGATTCAGGAATACCCCGTCTTTCAGGGAGACCAACCTTTCGGCAAGGGAGCGGTCCACATGCTTGGCGTCCCAGGGTACCAGGGGGGTAAGGGTGAGGTCGAAGCATTTCTTGAACAGCTTTTCAAACTCCTCGGCGGCCTTGAGGGACAAAGACCCAAAAGTCACCCAGCCTTGGGCGAGAGACCAGCAGACATCGAAAAAGGAGGGAACGGGGTAAATTTTGTTTACCAGTTCCAGATGAATGCGCTCCTTGAGCTCCTCCTTTTCTCCTTTCGAAAGAAATTTCTTCGTTTTCCCGGATAGCGCTTTTTTCTCCGCTTCGAGGTACTTGATTTTCATCAGGGAGGGGGGGACTTTCTTTTGATCCAGCCGGAAAGAAAAGGCCAGGTAATCTCCTATGGAGTAATTGGAAAATTCGAACTGGGTGTCGAGAAGGTTTTCCAGGCTCGTCCATCCGAGGGACTTTTCCTCGCTTCCCAAAGAGAGTTCGCGGAAGGCGAATCTCTTGATCTGGCGGTGAGAAAAATCCTGAAAATGCCCGGGAAGAGGATCCTGGACCCGGTAGCGGGAAAACGTGAGCGTTCCTTTCAATAATCCCATCTTTTCTCTCCTGCAAATCGTGATTGCCAAGACTCAATCAGCCAAGATGGAAAAGTATATTGTGACCCCATTCGGGGAATCAAGAAGAAAGTTTCATGAATTCCGCATTGGTCTTGTTTGTTCCTTGACAAAACGAATAGGTGTTCGTTATGCTTGGGTCAATCGCTGCAAGGCCCCATGGGGAGGGGAAAACAAAATTTTTTATTCCAGAGCAGAATGAGGGCTGCGTCCATTATGGAAAAAAGCAAAAACGGGGTTCAAGCCTTTCGATGGCTGATGATCTTTTTGATGATCCTATTCGTCGCTTCCTCCTGCGCCACCAAGCGATACTGGGGGCCGAGCATGGGGCGTTCCGCCGACTCCCAATCCACTCCGGCGGATGCGCTGCTAAAAGCCCTGAAAGCAGCCTCCTTCGAGGCTTATAAGGGGAAATCGCTGTGGATTGACGTGTACACCCTGACCGACCGGACCGGAGAGGAGAGCGCGGAGGAAAGATTCCTCCGATCCTGGATGGCCGAGACGGCGGTTTCCCGGGGATGTCGTATGGCCCGGTCCAGGGCCGAGGCGGACATTTTGCTGGATGTGAAAGCCAGGGTCTTCGGAGTTCACCAGACGCGGCGCGATTTCATTCCCCTGATTTACATGGAATCCACTCAGGGAATCGTGGATTTGCATCTCACGTTCTATGAGCGGGAATCGGGAAAGATCCTCCAAACGGAGGATTTAAAGGGAGAAGCCCGGTACCTGGAGTATTACATCCTCTATATGATCGGTCCCTTCAAGTCGATCGAGTAAAACGGGAATATGGCCAGCCGTGTTCTTCCCCTACTCGTGTTTCTTCTTTCCTCCTGCGCCACGGTGGACTATCTGCCGCCCGAGCAGGGCACATCCGCCGAACTGCAGGCGGTCCTGGCTCAATCCCTGGAGCGGAACCTGAGAGAGGTCGGGTTTGATCCTGCGGGCAAAACGTTGGATATACAGGTTCGGGCCCTGGGAGGGCACCAGACGCCTCAAGGCCTGGAGAGTTATGTGAAGAGCCTCTTCCAGGAATGGGCGGTGAAAAAAGGAGGAAAAGTAGGCTCCGGTGAATGGAGGATGGAGGTCTTTCTCCCCGTGCTCGGGACTACCGCTACGCGAAGGGATTTGAGCTACCGGAACATTCCCCTCTATTACAGCGAGCGGTTTCGGGCGAGCGGCCAGCTAGTGGTAGTAGTGAAAGATGGGGAAGGAAAAACAGCCGGAATCTGGCAGGCAGGGAAGGAGGGTGACCTTGCCGATATTTACCTGATGAGAATTTTCGGCCCCTTTGATGTTCCTTTAGGAAAACGATGATCTCCCTGGCCTTTTTGGACGCTTATCGCCTCATTCTTACAAACCTGTTGGCAAGAATAAAATATACAGGTCCCAAGGCCGGGGCAGGGGCGGATCGCGAACCGCCCCTAAGGATTCTGACCGCAGGCCCTCTTTTTCCACGCAGGATTGCGAAAAAGGCCCAGAGACTTACCGCGTCGTTCACCCAAATATGTCGGAAAAGGGAGAAGATCGATTTACAAGGCTCCCTGGCCATATTTCCCAGGCCCGACCTCGGAAAAAACCTTCCCGGAAATTCAGCCTTTTAGCGCCAGAATCTGCCGTGCCTCTTTGGGCGTCGCCACCTCGCGATCCAAAAGATTGGCGATCTCAACGACTTTTTTCACCATCTCGGCGTTGGTCTGGGCCAATACCCCCTTCTTGATGTAGAGGTTGTCTTCGAATCCCACCCGGGCGTGCCCGCCGTTGATGATGGAAGCCGCGGCCATGGGGAAATGCTGGGGGCCGATGGCGAAGGCATACCATAAACAGCCGCGGGGAAGGTTATTGCGCATATAAACCATGTTTTCCGTGGTCGCTTCGATCCCCCAGGGGATGCCAAGGCAAAGTTGGAAGAGAGGGGGGTCCTCGATCAATCCTTGGCGGATCAAGTGGTGGCCGATGCGAATGTGGCCGAGGTCAAAGACTTCCAGCTCCGGCTTGGTCCCCGCCTCCTGAATCATCTTGGCCATCTTCTCCACCACGGACACCAGATTGATGAAGGCGTAGGGGCCAAAATTCAAAGACCCGATATCCAGCGAGCAGAGTTCGGGCTTGAGTTTCACCACATGCTCCACTCTCTCCTCGGGGCTCTTCAAACCGGAAGTATCCCAGGGATTTCCCATGGCCTTGGGATTGTAGTAAAGTCGTCCTCCCGAACCGGTGGAGAGATTAATCACCATGTCGCACTGGTCGCGGATCCGGTCGAAGACTTCCTTGTAGAGCTCAAATTTCATCGAGGGCTGGTGGGTGATCGGATCCCGGACGTGAATGTGGCAGACCGATGCCCCGGCCCGACAGGCCTCAATGGCACTGTCCGCGATCTCCTGGGGCGTCATGGGCGGATGAGGGGTCTTCTCCCGGGTCGTGATTCCTCCGATGATCGCAACCGTAATGATCAGCTTGTCCATATCTCTCCCTCCGAGATCGATAAGGTGCCGCCCGGCCTTGCGAAACGGCTGTTCTTCTATAGAACAAATAAACCTTGATGTCAAAGGAATTTCCGCACGGCTGGCTCTTTGGGTTCGTTATCCAAAAATGCAGTCCCTTCTCCATGTTGAGGCCTATTCGTTTGGGCGGGGCTTGCTCCGGACCCACCATAAGACCCAAACCAGAAAGCCGACGGCCGATAAGAAAAACCCTGCCTTCAGAGAGTCGGGGGAAAAAAAGATGCTCAACAAATGGTTTCCTCCAGGAATGGAAAATCCCTGGAGAACATAGTTGGCGGGGAAAGCGCCTCCGGCTTTTCGGCCGTCGATGGAAATCTTCCAATTCGGGTCGAAGGAATTGGCGACCACGATAAGACGGGGTTCGGAAGATTGAACCTGGAGAAGAATCTCACTCGAGGCGTACTTGAGGACCTGAAAATTGGGGGGGGATTCCCCGTATTCGATCCTTTGCCCCGCACGTTCGCGATCTTCCAAAATCGTCAAATCGCGGGGATCGAAACCTTCTTGAGTGGCCAAAGCCAAGGCCTCTCCGGAAGTTCCCACAAACTGGATTCTTTTGGGGAAATAAACCCGTGGGATAAATTCATGGCTTTGGTAGACGGTCAAGCCCTCGGAAGAGATCCAACGCTGCAAAGGGGAGTTTTGGATCGCCGTAGTGGATGGGAGAATAACGTATAGGACATTCAAGAGTTTCCAGGGGCTGTTATATTGGGCCACCCGGGCATAGGTTTGAAGTCTTTCCTCCGGAATTCCCTGGGCCCGGTTGATGAACCGGTTATATCGGTCCGCAACGTTTCCCACATAACCCTCGACGGACTCGATCTTCGAGAGCATGAAGGTATTGGGGGATAAAGATGGAGCCATGACCCGAAAGAGGTTTTTCTCTTGGGAAAGGGTTTCCACAATTTCCCTGGGAGGTTGAATTTCCCGAATCGGAAAGGAGACATAATACTTCGCCCCAAAGAGGAACGAATCGGCGAGAATCCCGGACAGCAGCAGCCATTTCGCCGCCGGGAGGTCTTCCAGCTTTTTGCTTGCGGAGAAGCCAAAATATAGAGCAATTCCCAGGGCCAACAGCCCCGTCAGCGCGATCGATTCACGGGCGGTTTTTTGGGCTAATCCGAATCCTTTTTCATCCTTCAAAATCGACCTTTCAATCGTCTCGCCCCGGTCGTACCTCCACTGCACGAAGGAATTCCATGTTCTGGAATCGGAAAGAATCCAGAAAAAAAGAATCGAAAACAAGGCCAGGGCCAGAGAAATGCCCATTCCCGTTTTGAATATTTTCTTGAGAGGAGGAAGGGCTTTATTGGCCCTTCCTTCCTGCTTGCTGAAGAGAAGCTCAAAACCAAAAGCCGCAAGGGTGCTCAGGCTGAAAACAACGATGGTGATATATTTTGAATTTCCCCGAAATTTATCGAAGAGGGGAACAAATTTATACAAAAGGTAAAACAAAGGAGTGTGTCCTCCCAGCGCCAGGAGAGAAAAGAAAACCGCGGCGGCAAGAAAGCAAACCTTCCGCGGATGTTTGGAAAAAAAGGCCCCCAGGCCGGCGAATACCAGAGGAATGACCCCTAGGTAAGCGGTCATCTCCCAGAGGTTGTTTCTCCCCCAGTAAGGGGTGCGGGCGTGGTCGCCGAATAAAGAAGGATACAGCAGGGTAAGAAAGTTTTCCGGAGCATAGGAAAATTGGGAGCAGAATTCATAGGTCATCCGCTGGCGGAAGGAATTCTGCGCAAAATCCCAGGCGGGCAAAAGATGCGCCGAGGCAAGAAGGATTCCCAACGAAAGGGACGCGATCAATGCCAGGGTCCTTTTCGTCTTCCTCCCTGTCCCTTTCCCTGCCGCAATGGTCCACATAGAATAAAAGAGGAAGAAAATGGAAAAATATAGCAGAGATTGAGCATGCCCGGACAGGATCAAACAAGCATAAACCAAGCTTAGAAGAAGCAGGGGTCGCACCCCTCCTCGGGTAAGGAATTTCTCCCAGAAGAGGAGAAAAAGAGGCGCCAGGGCCAAAGCGGGGTAATTCGGGAGGTGGCCCGGATAGATTCTAAGGATCGGTACGGAGGAGATGGCAAAGATGAGACTTCCCAAGAATGAGGATTCTTTGGTCAACCCAAGCTCCCGGAGATAGAAAAAAAGCGCCAATGCCAAAAGTAGCGAGTGAGCATAAAAATACCAATTGATAGCGGTTTCAGGGCTTAAAAAGCTGAAAAGCCAGGTGGGAGGATACAACAGGGCGGGTTGCCCTTCACCGTGGAAATTTGTGCCGCTCAATATATAGGGATTCCATAGGGGGAATCGGCCATTCCTAAATTCTTCGTGGATGAAGGACCGGTATGCGTAAAACTGTTGGGCCACATCCCCTGCCCGGTAGGAAAGGACCTTTCCTCCGCCAGAGGAAAGAACGGAAACGAATGGAAGGGAAACTAAACCAACGAGCAGGAGGATCAGGCAGGATGTCACCCTCTTTGTAGTGGGTGCAAAAAGATGATTCATAAGACTCCTGGCAGGCGCGGAACTTGCATGGACTTTCCTGGCCGAACTAAAAAATAGCCCCGATACGGGAAAATAACTTTTTCTTGACCATCTTGCAGGGGTTCGCAAAAGCCGGAATTCCCTCCCAGGTTGAAGCCCAGAAATACTCGATTTTCCTGGACTTCTGGTTCCGGGGGGATTATGGAAAGGGAATGAGCAACGCTTTTCACGCTATTATCGGTTCGGCTTTAAGGGAATTCTTCCATCGCCCAAGGAAAATAAGAGCAGTCAATTTTCTAACATATTTGGCCAAGACGAACAATCATTTTCTCTGGACAAGTTTCGACGAATCCCCGGGGGAATAGCGGAGAGAGAATCTTTTTAAGCGATGGCAGATTCGATCCGATAACCAAGAGGAACCCTAAAAAGGGTTACAGGCAAGAAGGGAAATTCTGGTCACGGTTCAAAAAAATCTTCTTTGGATAGTTTTCGCTTGACATTCTTTACCCCTTTTTGTAAATTTTAACACCTTCGATCGGTTGCCCAGGAAATGAAATATAAATTGGAAGGAGGTTGGCTATGGGTTTCGAGGCGAAGAGGCCCGGCAATGAAGCGGAGAAACCTTTCATTACTCGGCGGGAAGCCCTGGAGAGGATGGCCAAACTCGGTTTTGTAATCTCGGTCCCTTCCATCATCGTGACCAACTGCGGAGGTGGTGGGGGAGGGGGGAGCAGCGCCTACTCAAGCGCCTATGCGAGCGGCTATTCCAGCGGGTATAGCAGCACTTATCCGAGCGGCTATACCAGCGGTTATACCAGCGGTTATACCAGTGTTTATCCTAGCGGCTATACCAGCGGATATACGAGCGCATATACAAGCGCGTATACAAGCGCCTACTCAAGCGCCTATGCGAGCGGCTACTCCAGCGGGTATAGCAGCCTATACGGCAGTGGATATTACAGCCAATACTGCAGCGGAAGCGGGAGCATTTACTACTACAGTTATTATTGCTCCTACCGGTATAGCAGCTATAGCAGCAGGTACTACAGCGGCTAACCGCCGAAAGCCGTCTCCGCTTCCAGCCCCGCGTCCTCAAATATGTTGAGAGGAAAGAATTTCAGCATATTTGAGGACTCTCTTATTGGATCTGCCGCCGATCAGGATAGCCCATGCCCAATATTTTGCTCACCCAACGCTGCGTTCGTTCTTGCCCCTATTGTTTTGCCGAAAAGCATATGTCGGAATCCTCGCCCGATGACATCCTGTCATGGGAGAACCTGATTTATCTGGCGGATTTTTTGCAAGCTGCGGGGGAACGCAGATTCCCCATTCTGGGGGGGGAGCCCAGTCTTCATCCCAGCTTCAATGACATGATTGTCTATCTGCTGGAGAGAAATTTTGACGTTCATGTTTTTACCAGCGGGGTCATGTCCGACCGGGTGCTGGAGGAGGCGGCCTCTCTGTTCAACCATCTTCCCTTCGAGCGGATGTCCTTCATATGCAACCTCAATGATCCGTCCCAAACCCGAACCCCACTGTCCGAGCTGGAGAGTGTCAAGCGGTTCCTGAAGACCTTTGGGAATCGGACGGTCCCGGGGTTCAACATCTACCGGACGGATTTTGAACTGGATTTTCTTTTCCAGGCGATCAATGAATTCGGGATGCACCGGAACATCCGTCTGGGGCTGGCTCATCCGATTCTGGGCAAGAAAAACCTTTTCATCCGGCTGAAGGATATCGAGGCGGTCATCGACCGTCTCTTTTCCTACATTCCTTTGTTCGAGCGGCTGCGGGTCAAGCCCGGTTTGGATTGCGGTTTTCCCCTGTGCCGCTTCAAAGACGACCAGCTGGCCTGGCTGCTCCGCAACACGGGAGGAAGATACGATTTTGGCTGCGGGCCGGTGCTGGACATTGGGCCCGATATGACCGTGTGGCCCTGCTTTCCCCTCTCCTCCTTTCAAAAGAGGTCGGTATTCGAGTTCAATACGCTAAAGGAAATCTACGATTTCTATGGGGACATCCATGAAAAAATCAAGGTAGAAGCGGGGGGAATTTTTTTCGAATGCGACGGCTGTGTGTTTCGCGAAGAACGCCTGTGCAAAGGGGGCTGCGTCGCCCATAGTCTGGGGCATTTCCAAGAGGAGGCCCGCCTGCGCTATCCGGAGGTTTACCTTTGAGTCCCCCTTTTCTCGTGTGCCCTTTCGATGAACCGCTCCTTCATCGCCTGCGGGGTCAATCCGTAGTCCCCCGCATAAAAAACGTCGACGAGATTTCGAAGGTCTTCAGCGCGGTAGGTCAAGCGGGGGCACACCTCCACTGCCTGCAAATACACACCAAGGCTCCTCTTTCGGTAATTCCCTTCCGGGAAGAATGGCGGCACGTCCCTTTGGCCCTTTATTCGTCCGGCATGGGCCGTTTCCCGGAGTTCATCAAGCAGCTCCCAGTGATCCGCCGGCTAAATCTTAGGGTGTACCTGCCCACGGATTCCGACGAGAACTACACGACCCTGCGCATTCTTTCCTCCCTGGGGGTTGAGACCGCCGTGGTTTTCAGCCCCGGCATGGTCTCCTGGGCACGGTTGAGCGACCTCATGTCCTATGCCTTTTTCGCCCAGGGGCTCCACGCCCCCATCGCCCCCTTTCACTATGTTGCCGCCAGATATGACCCCAATCGCCGAACCGGTTTCGGGGCGGTCTATTTCGATGATCCCAGTTGCTACTTGCACCTTGATGAAGGGGGTAGGGTTTTTCTTTCCGAGGAAGACCAGCGGAAAGGCTATTTTCTTTTTGATGATCTTGAAAAGATAGAACAGATCGAAAAAGACGACAGGTATCTGGAAGCCCTGGAAAGATGGCGGGAGGTTTTTTTACAAGGGTTTGGATGTGCCTCCTGTCCTGGCTGGAGGGTTTGCCTGGGAAGGTTTTCCCAGGGCGGCCGGCAGGGATCGGAATGTCGCGATTTTTTTACCGAAATGATGGACAAGGTGGAAAGATTCCTGCAAATCAACCGGCAACTCCCGGAACCCAAGATCGTATGGCAACCCTGATCCTCAAAGTCACCGAAAAATGCAATTCCAACTGCTACTATTGCGACGTGGTTCGCAAGGAGAAAACCGGGCAGACCATGTCGCTGCAAACCCTGGGGACCGTTTTTCGTCGGGTGGATGAGTATCTGCGGAAAAATCCGGGGGAGCGGATGGAGATCCTCTGGCATGGAGGAGAGCCTCTTCTGCCGGGCGCTGACTACTATCGCCGGGCCATCGCTCTTTTCAACCGGCATTGCGCCGAAACCAGAAATTCCATCCATCATTCCATCCAAACGAACCTCACTTGCTTTCATGAGGAGTTTGT
This sequence comes from Syntrophaceae bacterium, assembly GCA_013388675.1. Lineage (GTDB taxonomy): Bacteria > Desulfobacterota > SM23-61 > SM23-61 > SM23-61 > SM23-61. The sequence goes on from JACAEW010000020.1 coordinate 36,627, forward strand.
GGACATTTTCCGCAGCCTGGGCGTAACGGCCGCGGGGACGAGTTACGACCCGGAACCCTGCATCCGGGGTCCGGGAGAAAACATCGATTCTGAAGCATACAACCGAAAGTTCATCCGCTCGCTGGCGGTCCTGGAAAGGAACGGATTCGGATGGGGAATGATCTATGTGGTGACCAAAAAATCTTTGGCCAAGCCCCTGGAAGTTTTCCATTTCCTGAGCAATCTTTCCTTGAGCGGAGGCTTCAACATCAATCCGGTCCTCATCTATGACGAGGAGCGCAGGGGCATTGCCATTACTCCCGAAGAGTATGTGGATTTCCTGGGGGCGATCTTCCCGGTTTGGTGGAACCATCGCGAACGATACCCCGATGTTCAGCCTTTTAAGAGCCTGGTAAGGACCATCATCGAGGGACAACTCAGCCTGGGGTGTGTGGAATCGGGAGACTGCACCTATCACCACGTGAATGTGACTCCCGATGGGGAGACCTCACAATGCGGAAGGTCGGCTGACTGGGGACTCCTGCAATACGGAAATATCGAGGACAAGTCGCTTGCCGAGATTTTAGGAGATCCCCAAAGAGGCCAGCTGGAAGAAAGAGTCAGAAAGTTGAAGGACAAGGATTGCCGAGGGTGCCGCTTCTGGGAAATCTGTCACGGCGGCTGCCCCCTGGACGCTTATTCCAAGCATAAAAGCTTCCTTTTCAAGAGCGAATGGTGTGAATCCCGCAGGGGTTTCATCGAGAGATATTTTGAACCTCTGACCAAAGTCCGCTATCAGCCGGGCAGGTTTTCCATCTCCGGTCCATCGATTTGCCACGGCGACGGAGGGGAAATTGGTCGTTCTGACGGTAAAACCGACTGAGGACTGCAATTCCGCCTGCCGCTACTGCTATTCGCGGAAGAGACCGGGGCGCATGTCGCCGCAAGTCCTCGAGGTTCTCTATGCCCGAATAAGCGAATATCTGGTCGCCCATCCGGAAGAAACGTTGGAAATCCTCTGGCACGGGGGAGAACCCCTCCTGGCGGGGCTGAATTTTTTCTCTGCCGCCCTGGCTTTGCAAAAAAAGTATTTTGCCTCCAGAGGAGGCCGGGTCCGGTATGGGCTGCAATCGAACCTAACCCTCCTGTCCGAGGGCATCGTGGGAATCCTGAAAGAAATGGGTATCCGTTCCGTGGGGACCAGTTTTGACCCGGAGGATGGGATTCGGGGTCCCCACAAAGGAACCGATTCCGATCGATATAAAAGAGACTTTATCCATGGACTGAGTGCACTGGAAAGGAATGGGCTGAGCTTTGGAATCAATTATGTGGTGACGCAGAAATCGCTGGCCCGCCCCTTGGATGTTTTTTATTTCCTGACTAACCTTTCTCCCCCCGGGGCCGTTTTTCTCAACCCGGTTCTCCTTTTGGACGGAAAGGAGCGGGACCTCGGAGTTTCTCCCGCGGAGTACCTTCGGTTCCTGGGGGCCATCTTTCCGCAATGGTGGAAAAATCGAAACCGATATCCGGGGGTGCAGCCCTTTGCCGCCCTCGGGGAAAGACTTCTGGGAAAAAAAATAGAATCGGGATGCATGGATTTCGGCGCGTGCAACAGCTCTTCCCAGCATCTAGAAATAACGCCCCAAGGCGATATCCTGCAAAGCGGGTACTCCGGGAAGATGGAAATGCCCTGTTATGGGAACATCCAGCGGCAGTCCCTCGAGGAAATTCTGCAGAGTGATGAGAGGAAGGAGTTCCTTCAAACCATCGAAGGCCTGAAGAACCGGGGCTGCAAAGGCTGCCGGTTTTGGAACCTTTGCCATGAGGTTCCGTCGTCCTCGGGTTCATCGGCCGGGTCCAGTCTCATGTTCAAGACGGAGTGGTGCGAAACCCGAATCCGGTTCATCGAGGAGTATTTCGAACCCCTGACAGGAGTGCGTTTTGAGTCCCAAAGACTTTGAAAAAGCCCCGAACAACTTTTCGTGGATCAACCCGGTTGGCGGGTACGGCGACATGCTGATGGTCGCCGGGGTTATCCGGCAGGCAGCGGAACAGGTTCCCTCAAGACGATACAACCTCGTGCGGCGAACGAGGTACTCCATCATCTTTGAGAACCATGAAGCCATCGCCCAAATCGGGTACCCCCCTAAAGGAGCTCAGGTTCAACGGGTTGATTATTGGGCAATGGAGAGGCCGGGTCCGGGGCTCCAACGGCCCTACCAAATCCTGGCCCGGGGGTTCGGTTTGCAAACTCCCATCGAAGAAAAATTGTATCTTCCGGGGGCTTTGGACCGGGATCCGTTCCTGGAGACCTTTCTGCCTTGGAAGAAGTTGAATGTGGTGATTGCCCCGGCCTCCGACTCTCCCCGCAAAGTCATGAATCCCCTCCTCTGGCACCGTTTGGTGGATTACTTGCTTGCCGAGGGGGCTTTCGTTATGCAAGTGGGCCTGCTGCACGAACTGCATATCCGGAATGCCTATTCGGTGAGGGGAATGACCACTCCCCAGCAATTGATCGCCTTCTTGAAGAAATGCAGCCTGGTCGTCAGCTCCGATAATTTTATCATGCATGCGGCCCATCTGGCCGGTACGCCGGCCGTTGTCGTCTGGGGCCCGACCCCCCATGAAGTCTATGGCTATCCGGAACAGGTCCATGTACAGGCGTCCCCCAATTGCGACCTGGAAAAGGGAGAGTCCTGCATCGTTTCTTATAAGAACCAGGGAGGAAAGCTTTACGGGACTCCCTGTCCGCTGGGCGATCGGCATTGTATCAGCCAAGTCCGGCCCGAGGAAATCTACGAAGCCTGCAAAAAATCCTTGCGGTATGGATGATTTTTCGATGCTTTAGGGTATCCGCGTTTTCCTCCATTTTCCCTTTTCCATTTTGGTTGGAGGATTCGTCTTTGAAGACTTTTTTGATCGCCTCGGCTGCATTCTTGGGGTCTCTCCTGGTGGGGCTGACCTTCCTTTCCGTTTTTCCTTCTCGAAATTCCCCTGCGGACGAAGTCATCAAAGCAGCCGTCCCGCTGACCCATCGGGAAGGCTTCTCTCCCATGAGAAAAGAGGCCTTCCGGCCTTTATTCTCCAAGACCAGCGAAGGCGATCATTCCAATGACTCGCCTCTGGAGAGGAAGAAAAAGGACCCCCCGCCGGGTTATTCCCTACCCAAGGAAAAAAGCGGGAATAAGACACCCCCGGGGGCCTTGAGTCCTATTCTTGCATCGGCCGGGATACCCATGAAGGAAATCCCCCCCCAGCGCAAGGAAGAAATGGAAAGTTTCCTGGAAAAGCTCGGCGAAATCTCCCAACGGCGGGATACGGATGATGGAAATGGCCAAGCCCAAGAAATTTTCTTCTCCACCCTGATCCCTGACCTTAAAACCGGGGTCTTCGCCCCCATGGAACGTTTTTCTCCGGGCACCATTCGTGTTTTTGGGGCCTTTGCCACCGACCGGGAGCTTTTCCAAGACCTGGACCATGTCTTGGTCAAATGGTTTAATCCCCAAAGCCGTGCGGATATGTTTCAATACCTGCCGATCACCCCGAATGCGAATTATAATTACATTTGGAGAGAATTGCCCTATTGGGAGCCGGGAATCTACAACGTGGAGGTCTATCGCGTGGGCCTGGGGGCAGACGTGAAGGTCTTAGCCTCTGGATCTTTCTATGTCGAGGACCTGGAGGATTATCTTAGTTATGCGGCCTTATACCGAGACCTGAATCAGACCCTATCGCAAACGGATTTCCTGCAGGGAGAGCCGATTTATTTAAAACTGAATCACTCGGCTCATAAGCATCAAAAGCTCACCCTCTCGGTGAGGGATAGGAATAACGGACCTATTCTTTCATCCCGGGAGATTCACCTTTCGGCGACCATGTCGAGTAGTTCCTTTCTCGTCAAAGGCCCGTCAGACTTTCCAGGGAAAGGGTTGTTTTGGCTCGAATTGGCCGCAGAGGATGGACTTTTAATCGGCCGAACAAAGTTTGGGATTCAATAATTTCCTGGATTCAAAACCCCGACCCCACGAAAAGTTATAGCAGAGGAAGGCCAGAGTTCAAGACTCTGGCTTTTTTTTGGAGCCGGCTGGCCGCTTCCATAGAAAATGAAGGCTACGGGTAACGGCTTCATTTTCAAATTGCATTTTGTTCCGAAGTATAATACTTTGCCAGGAAATAAGAAAAGGCGAGAAGGAATGGAGAGGGCTTCGCCTTCGCGGAGAAGGGATGGGAAGAAATCGAGAGGGGAGGAGTTTAATATGACAGCCATTCCGCAAGAGACGCTGTTGAAGGTCTACCGCAACATGGTCCGGCTGCGCTTTCTGGACGACAAGATCAACGAGATGGTGGCCAGCGGGATCGGAATCACCCAGCATTCTACCCGGGGCCAGGAGGCCACCCCGGTGGCCGCCTGCGCCGCTCTGGAGCCGCAGGATTATGTGATGCCCTACCACCGGGGATGGGGATGGGCGATCGGCAAGGGGATGGACCCGAAAATCTTGCTGGCCGAGCTGATCGGCAAGAAGACGGGCTGCTGCGCGGGAAAAGGGGGAGTCCACATCGCCGACTGGAACCTGCGGATCATGGGGAGGCCGGGGGTGCAGGCGGCCCATGTCCCCATCGCCGCCGGGGTCGGCCTGGCCATCAAATTCCGCAAGACCCGGGACGTGGTTCTTTGCTTCTTCGGGGACGGAGCTTCCAACGAAGGAAACGTCCATGAGGGCATGAATCTGGCTTCGGTGTGGAAAGTGCCGGTCGTTTTCATCTGCGAGAACAATCTCTACGCCCTTTTTACTCCCAACGTTGAGACCACATCGGTCCGGGATATCGCCGACCGCGCCAAAGGATACGGAATCCCCGGAGTGGTGGTGGATGGGAATGACGCCATCGCCGTCTTGGAGACGGCCCGCGAGGCTATCCAGCGGGCCCGTTCGGGGAGGGGCCCGACCCTTATCGAAGCCAAGACCTACCGGATGCACGGGCACACGGCTATGGACCGGTTTCACCTGGGTGGCTACCGCCCCAAGGAAGAGGTGGATGAATGGGAAAGGAAGGACCCGGTATTGCGGCTTCGGACCCGCCTGTTGGAGATGAAGGCCGCGTCGGAGTCGGGCCTGCAGGAGATCGAGAGGCGGGCGAAAGAAGAAATTGACGGCGCGGAAAAATTCGCCAAAGAGAGTCCCTATCCCACGAAGGAAGAGCTTTCCCGCGATACCTACGCGGATTAAGGAGGAGGATCGAGAAATGCCACCGAAAGAAATGACGTACGCCGAAGCGATTCGCGAGGGGTTGCGGGAAGAAATGCGCAAAAATGAGGAGATCATCCTCCTGGGGGAGGATATCAAAATCAACGTCTGGACTGTAACCCGGGACCTCCACAAGGAATTTGGAGACCGGGTCATTAATACCCCGCTTTCCGAATCGGGGTTTTGCGGCGCGGCGGTGGGGGCGGCCCTGACCGGCATGCGCCCGGTGGTGGAGGTCATGTACCCCGACTTTACCCTGTACGCCGCCGATTCCATCGCCAACCAGGCGGCCAAATACCGTTACATGTGCGGGGGGGGGCCTTTCAAGGTGCCGGTGGTCTTCCGGATCGCGGGGGGCGGAAGTTCCAACGGGGCCGGCTGCCATCACGGCCAGTCCCTGGAGGCCACTTTCCTCCATTTCCCCGGATTAAAGGTGGTCTTCCCCTCGACGCCTTACGACGCCAAGGGATTGATCAAGGCGGCGATCCGGGATGATAACCCGGTTCTGTTCTACGAACACAAGCTGCTTTACGGGATCAAGGGTCCGGTTCCAGAAGAAGAGTACACCCTTCCCATCGGAAAAGCGGAAGTCAAAAGGGAGGGGTCGGACGTAACCATCGTTTCTTACGCCTGGACTCTTCACAAAGCCCTTCGGGCCGCAGAACAGCTGGCCAAGGAGGGAATCGAAGCTGAGGTAATCGACCTGCGAAGCTTGCGCCCGTTGGACCAGGAGTGCATTTTCAATTCCTTGAAGAAGACTTCCAAACTGGTCACCGCAGAAGAGGGAAGCAAGATGGGCGGAGTGGGGGCAGAGATCGCGGCCGTAGTAGCCGAAGAAGCCCTCCATCTACTGGATGCGCCGGTCAAGAGGCTGGCCATGGCGGAGACGATCATTCCCAGTTCGAGGTACGGGGATCAGATTTTCATCCCCCAGGAAGCCGACATTGTGGCCGCGGTAAAAGAGCTCTTCTGATGGCCGCGCTTTCTGTTTGACGATCCGGAAGGCCGGATCTTCGATTCGGTCCCGATGAGCGGTGCCTTCGGGGAACGCACCCTACATTTCTATTGCCTCCATTCAATTCTTTCAGGGAAGAACCAGGAGAGATTTAAAATGGCTTTTGAGGTGAAACTGTCGAGTCTCGGAGTTTCCATCACCGAGGGGACCATCGTCCGCTGGTTGAAGCAAGAGGGGGAGCGGGTGGAGAAGGGCGAGATCCTGGCCGAGGTCGAAACGGAAAAGGTGAATTTTGAAATTGTCGCCCCGGAAGCGGGGGTCCTGCTGAAAGTTTTCTACGGGGAGAAGACGATCGCCAAGGCGGAGGCCACGGTGGCCCTGGTGGGGGCCGAAGGGGAAGATATTTCGGCCTGGGTGGCGAAAATCCTCCGGGATAAAAAGGAGCCGGATAAAAAGGCCGTGCCTTTGGAGAAGAGAGAGAGAATTGTTGCCGGAAAAACGAAGGCCTTTCCCGCGGCTAAGTTCCTGGCCAAGGAACAAGGCATCGACCTGGCCGAGGTACCCGGAACGGGTCCCGGTGGGCAGGTGACCAAGGAGGATGTGGAAAAATTCATCGCCCGGGGACAGCCGCGGAGGGAAGAGGGAATCCCCGAGCTCGAGGAAATCCTACCGTTGGTGGGAATCCGCAAGGCCATCGCCGACGGCATGTCCCTCAGCGTCCGCACGGCGGCCCATGTAACCACCGTGGCGGAAGTGGACATGACCGAACTGGTGAGGTTACGCTCCGAACGGGCGCCAAAATGGAAGGAAGAGGGAATCAGCCTGACCTACGTGCCTTTCGTCATCCGCGCGGCGGTAAGGGGGATCGAGAAATTTCCCATCCTCAACTCCCAAACTCTGGCCGACCGGATCATCATCAAGAAGTACGTGAATTTCGGGGTGGTCGTGGCCATTGCCGAAGGATTGGTCACACCCGTGCTCAAGCGGGTGGAATCCAGGAGCGTGAAGGAGATCGCCCGGATGATGGAAGATATTTCCAGTCGGGCCCGGGAGCGAAAGCTGACTCTGGAAGATATGCGCGGGGGAACCATTACCCTTTCTAACCCCGGGGTCTTCGGAGCCGTGCTGGCTACGCCCATCATTTACCAGCCGCAGAACGCCCTGCTCTGGATGGGAAGAATCGCCAAGATGCCGGTGGTGCGCGAGGACGCGATCGTCATCCGCTCCATGATGTACCTCTGCCTGTCCTATGACCATCGGGCTATCGACGGGAGCATCGGCGCCCAATTCCTTCAATCCGTGAGAAAGACCCTGGAAGACCCAGAGACCCTTCTCGAAGAATGAGGGCTTTGAGCGGTGAAATCCGGCCCAGCAGTCTGGGCTAAATTCCCTTTTTCCGAAAGGGAATTCCAGAATTCCCCCCGTTCCCCTTTGGGAAAAGGGGGACGGAAGGGGTTTTTAAAAAGGGAATGACAAAGAGATGAATTCATGTGCAAAAACGCGGAGGAGGCCTTAGATGCGGCTTGAGAATCAGGTGGCCATCGTCACCGGGGGAGGGCAGGGCATGGGGAGGCAGATCGCTCTTCGGCTGGGCCAGGAGGGAGCGATTGTCGCGATTGCCGATATCAACGAGGAAGGGTCTTGGGAAACCGCCGAAAAGATCGTCCGGGCGGGAGGCAAGGCGGCCCGGGTGATCCCCACCGACCTGGTCTCTGAAGAACAGATTAAGAATCTGGTGCAGGCGGTTTTGAAAATCGACGACCGGATCGAGATTTTAGTTAACAACTCGGGGATCATGGGTCCGGTAAAACCCGTGGAAGAAATTACCGCAGAAGAATGGGATGCCACCTTCGCGGTGAATCTCCGGGGCATGTTTCTGTGCTGCAAATATGCGGTGCCGGTGATGAAGAAGCAGGGGCGGGGAAGCATCGTCAACATTTCCTCGATCACCGGGAAAAGGCCCCTGACCCAACGGCTGCCCTATGCTGCCTCGAAAATGGGAGTAATCGGTCTGACCCGGACCCTGGCGGCGGAGTTGGGGAAGTGGAAGATTCGAGTCAATGCCGTCTGCCCGGGCGCCGTAGCCGGACCCCGCCTGGACCTGGTGATGGAAGGAATCATGAAGTTCTCCGGGAAAAGCCGGGAACAGGTTATGGCCGAGAGAGCCGAAGCTTCGCCTCTTAGAACCTTCATCGATGCCAAATACATCGCCGCGGTGGTGGCCTTTCTCTGCTCGGAGGATGCGGCCATGATGACCGGCCAGGATATCAACGTATCGGCGGGGACCGTGATGGATTGACCTGCGGGAATGGGGAAAAGAAAAAAGGGTCTTCTCCCAATCCAGTGGGTGCTTGAGGAAGATTTTGAGCCTCCCGGGTCTACCCTGCCGGAAGAGAGTTGGCCGGGCCCAGGGGGGCATCCCGCCCGGGGCAGGACATCCTGAGGCAGCGGTTCTTCC
>JACAEW010000233.1 GCA_013388675.1 Syntrophaceae bacterium
GCATGGCGTCTGGGGTCTGATGTCTGAAGTCTAAGGTCTGAGGTCCTTATTTCTATGAGGTTGGGTGTTATTTTGAAATTTGCGCTCTTCGGGGCGCTCCTGGCGGGGATCTACCACTCCGCCTATGCCTGGCTGATCCAGAGAGACTGGCGGCGGGAGGATTACAACTACGGCTACTTGATCCCGCTTGTCGTCCTGTACCTGATCTGGGAGAAGAAGGGCGAGCTTGCGGCAAAGGAGGCAATGCCTTCGTGGGCCGGCCTTATTTTTCTTATTCCGGGAATCCTTCTGTTCTGGATCGGCGACCTGGCGGGGGAATTGTATAGCCTTTATCTGTCCTCGTGGCTCGTGGCCGCGGGAATCCTCTGGATGCACATCGGGTGGCAAAAGCTGAAGGTTATCGCCTTTGCGATCTTTATCGTTCTAACGATGTTCCCTTTGCCGAATTTCCTTAACGTAAAGCTCACCTTCGGCCTCAGGCTCATCTCGTCGCAACTGGGGGTCTGGCTGCTGCACCTGTTTGGCATGTCGGCCTACCGGGAAGGGAACATCATCGATCTGGGATTCACCCAGCTTCAGGTCGTCGATGCCTGCAGCGGACTGCGCTATCTCTTTCCCCTCCTGGTGATGGGGATCCTGCTGGCCTATTTCTACCGGGCGGCCCTGTGGAATCGGATTTTTCTGGTGGTTTCGACCATCCCGCTTACCATCGTCACCAACAGCCTGCGGATCGCGCTCACCGGCATTATTCATGCGTACTGGGGCGCGGAGGCGGCCGAGGGTTTCTTCCATGGGTTTTCCGGGTGGCTGATCTTCATGGTTACTCTCGGAGTGCTTCTTGGGGAAATGAAAGTTTTGAATTATAAAGAAAAGCTTTTCGGCACAGGGGGATGGGGCAAAAAGACTTCGGACGTCAGACGGCAGACTGCAGACGGAAAACCTAAGACCACAGACCGCAAACTAGAGACCTCGGCCGCCAGACTTCAGGCTTCAGACTTAGAGAAAAAGACTTCAAGAGCAGGCCGCAAAATCTTCATAGCGGAATTTTTTAAGCCTTCCCAGTTCCTTGTTGCGGCGTTGCTGCTTGGCTTGACCTTGGGGATTTCGGCCGGGGTGGAGTTCCGGGAGAAGATTCCTTCGAGTAAACCATTTAACCAGTTCCCTCTTGCCGTGGGCGCGTGGGAGGGGAAACGGCAGTACATGGAAGAGAAATTCATCAAGGAACTGGACCTCACGGATTATGTCATCGTGGATTATCAAAATGCCGGGAGGCCCGTGAATTTCTACCTTGCCTGGTACGAAAGCCAGCGGAAAGGGGAGTCGATCCATTCCCCCGAAACGTGTCTGCCGGGGAGCGGGTGGGAATTCCGCCAGGCGGGTCAAGCGCAGGTAGCGCTCGAAGGGACAGGCCGGTCCATTCGGGTCACCCGAGCTATGATGGAAAAGAGCGGGTCCCGGCAGCTTTCCTACTTCTGGTTTCCGGTGCGCGGGCGCATCCTGACCAATGCCTGGGAGCTGAAGTTCTTCACCTTCTGGGATTCCTTAACCCGGCAAAGAACCGACGGGGCCTTGGTGCGCCTGATCACCCCGGTCCTGCCCGGAGAGCAGGCCGAAGACGCGGAGAAGCGCCTGCAGGAGTTCACCCGGCTGATCGTCCCCACCCTCGACGAATTCCTGCCCAAATGAACCCCTTTCCTCATTACCCATTTCCTGCCATGCACAAAACGGGTAACGCAGATTACCCATTTCTTGCCATGCAAAAAATGGGTAATATAAATTGGGTCGGGTTTCCCTAGCATGATCGATGTTTTCCAACTTATCCAGGATGGGAAAATCAGGCGTTATTTTCGGTCCCGGAAGAAGCTTATCCACGCCGGTCTCATCTCCCACGTTACCCAGCGGGCAGCGGGGAAAGACCTCCTATTCGTCGATAAACACGATTACCTGGCGATGCTCGGTTTCATGAAAGAATTGTCCGCGGATTATGAAACCTCCATTTACGCCTTCTGCCTGATGCCAAACCACATTCATATCCTTTTGCGCCCGGGCCAAGAAAATTTGCATCTTTTTTTCCGGGACCTCTTCGGTCGCCATTCCCGACGATTCAATCGGCGGTATGAAAGGAAAGGTCATCTCTTCGGGGGGCCCTTCCGCCAATCCGTGATTCTGGATGAGGGGTACTTGCTTGCGGCCTCATTGTATATCCATTTGAACCCGGTCCGCGCAGGACTGGTAAGCGACCCCTGCGAGTATCGTTTTTCGTCGTGCCGGCTCTACGCCCGGAAGGAAGCTCCGGAATCTTTTGTCGATTCCCAATTGGTTCTTTCATTGTTGTCGGAGAGGGAAGGGGAGCAAGTTGCTCGTTACAACGAACTTCTCGACCGGGGCCGGGAGCTCGATTCGGGCAATGTTCTTGAGGATGAAAGGGCCATCGAACGGTTTCGGAGTTTGCTGAAAAACGCATTTCCTCCGTTCCTCTTCAAATTCCGAAAAAAGCGGAGTGAGCCAGCGGGTGTTTTTTCATCCGATTTTTCTGCAGACGAACTCGATGACTTTGAAAACCTGCGGGGTTTGCGAAAGCCGGAGAGCATGGCCGCCAAAAAATACCTGGTGGAGCAGCTTCTTGCCCGGGGGTACACGAGAACGCAAATTGCCGACAACCTGGGAATTTCCCGGAAAACCGTCTACAATCTGCTGGCATATGGCGAGAATTAACTACTTATTACCCATTTCTTGCCATGCAAGAAATGGGTAATATAAATTACGAGGGTTTCGCCGGTCGCTCGACGCGTTAAAGACCGGGGGACGAGGGACAACCGTTACGCTTTTGGCGTAACTCGGAAGAAGGGGAGGGGGATGAATAGGAGGAGAGGTTCTTGGCGGGAATTCAATGAATCCCGGGCCCTTTTCCCCCTTTGAAAAAGGGGGATGGAGGAGGGTTTTTTCCCAAGGGGTAAATCGGTACCATTTAACGATTTCGCGATTATCTCAGCCAGCCATTCCCCCATTTAAGAAATGATCTTTCTCTCCACCTTACTTCTTTCCGTCTTTATCACGCTTACCTTCATTCCCCTGTTGAATCGGGCGGCGGTTCGGGTGCGGGCGATGGATATGCCGGACGCGCGCAAGGTGCACAGCCGTCCCGTGCCCCGCTTCGGGGGCCTGGCCATGGCCCTGGGGGCCGTGGGGCCCATCCTCTTCTGGGCCCAGACAAGCCCTGCCCTGACCGCCCTTCTGGTGGGCGGGGCCATTGTCGTCGCCGCGGGAATTTTCGACGACTTGCGCGGCCTGGGATACCAGGCCAAATTCATGGCCCAGGTCGCGGCGGCCATGTTCCTGGTCCTCTACGGGGGCGTGGTGATCACGGACCTGGGGAACCTCCTTCCCGAGGGCATGCTTCTCCCCGACTGGCTGGCCGTCATCCTGACGGTTTTCTTCGTGGTGGGGGTGACCAACGCGATCAACCTCTCCGACGGCCTCGACGGCCTGGCCGGAGGCATCTGCCTGCTGATCTTTCTCTTCATCAGCCTCCTGGCCCACCTGGTGGGGAACATGACCGTGGCGGTCGTCGCCCTGAGCCTGGCGGGAACGCTCCTGGGTTTTTTGCGGTTCAACACCCACCCCGCCCTGGTCTTCATGGGCGACACGGGAAGCATGCTCCTGGGCTTTTCCGCCGCGGCCCTGTGCATTATGCTCACCCAGGGGGGGAATTCCCCGCTGAGCCCCCTTCTCCCCCTGATCCTGCTGGGCTTCCCCGTCCTGGACACGCTCGCGGTCATGGCCCAGCGCATCGCCGACGGTCAATCCCCCTTTGCCGCGGACAAGAAGCATTTCCACCACCGGCTGCTGAAACTGGGCTTCTACCCCACGGAGGCGGTCTTTTCCATTTACGTCATCCAGTGCCTGCTGATCCTCTTTGCCTGGCTCTTCCGGTTTCACTCGGAGTGGCTCCTCCTTTTGGGCTACGGAATTTTATCCGCCTCGATCGTGGCCCTTTTTACGCTGGCCGACCGGGAAGGGTGGAAGATCCAGCGCTTCGACCTCGTCGATCGGGTCATCAAGGGCCGGCTCAAGGCCCTGCGGGAGAAGAAGCTTCCCATCCGGGTATCTTTCAAGGTCCTGTACCTGGGGCTCCCGGCGGTTTTCATCTTCCTGGGATTTCTTCCCCAGGTCCTGCCCGCATACCTCTCCCTGCTTTCCGCAGCTATCGCGGCCGTGTGGGTCCTGGTGTGGATATACAGGAAAGAATGGCTCGGCCCGGTCTTCATGCCCTGTCTCTACGTCTATATTCCCCTTTTGGTTTACAGCGGCGAGCTGAACCCGGCGGATTGGGCGAAGGCCCGCCTGGCGACGACACACCATCTTGCCTACGTCCTTCTGGCTTTCTTCGCGCTGGCCACCCTCCGGTTCACCCGGCGCAAGGGAGGGTTCCACATGACCCCCATGGACTTCATCGTCGTGGTCCTCGCCTTCGCGGTCATGGCCCTTCCCCGGGAGGTCCTGCCCGAAGAGGCGATGAAGAGGGTCATCCCCGAAATCCTGGCCCTGTTTTTCGCCTTCGAAGTGCTGATGGGGGAACTCAGGGGGGAAATATCGACCGTGGTCGGCGCGACGATCGCCGGCCTTCTGCTGGTAGCAGGACGAGGCTTAGCAGGAATATGATAGGCAAAAACAAAACAAAGACCTGTTTCTCTCGCAGAGCCCGCAGGGTTCGCAGAGAGGCAAGCATCGAGTCTTTTGGCTAGTGAATTTTATCTTTCCCTGTGGGCCCTGTGTACTCCAGCGAAGCGGGCGAGAGAACAAAGTCTTTGTCTCACGCAAAGGCGCCACGTGCGCAGAGAGGAACCCAAAAAAAATCGGTGAGAATCGGGTTTTGCTTTTTTAAGAACCTTTCTCATTCCCTGTGCACCCTGCGGGCAAGATAAAAGGTTTTTTCATTGCCAAAAAAAAAAGCGAGGTTTGATTATGTTCAGCTTCTACTTGCGAAAATCAGGATCCTCCGCCTTCTTAGCGAAGCGTTCTTCTCTCTTCTCTTTTGTCACCCTCTTTCTCCTCCTCGCCTTTACCGCCAACTGCGGCGGGCCGGAAGAGAAGAAGATGAAGTTTTACAACAAGGGGAAGGCGCTCTTCGACAAGGGGGATTACGTGAAGGCGGGTCTGGAATTGAAGAATGCGGTGCAGATCGACCCGAAATTCGTAGACGCCCATTACCTGCTCAGCATGATCGCCATGAAGAAGGGGGATATCCGCGCGGCCCACGGGGGATTCAGCAAGGTGGTGGAGCTCTCGCCCGGCCACCTGGACGCGCAGGTGCAACTGGGGAGGGTCTTCCTTCTGACCGGGGAGCCGGCCAAGGGGCTGGAGAAGGCCGAACTGGCCCTCAAGCAGCAGCCGGCGCACCCGGAGGGCCTGCTCCTGAAAGGGGGGTGCCTCCTGGCTCAAAAGCAGACCGACCGGGCCATCTCCTTCCTGAAAGGAGTCGTGGACGGGGGGCTCCGGTCGCCCGACGCCTACCTCATGCTGGCCGGGGCATACCTTCTTAAGCCGGACCCGGGAGAGGCGGAAAAAACCCTCCGCCAGGGGGTCGGCAGCAATCCGCGATCGGCGGCCCTTCATCTCCGCCTGGCCGAGTTTTACATGAAAGGCAACCGGCCCGACGACGCCGTACCCGCCCTCCAGGAAGTCATCAAAATCGAACCCGGCAACACGGGCGCCAACATGGCGCTGGCGGCGCTCTACTGGGACAGGGGAAAGACAAAGGAAGCGGATGACACGCTGAAGGCCTACCTTTCGGGCGACCCCAAGAGCGAGGACCGGATCATCCAGGTAGCGGTCTTCCACGCGGCGCGGAAGAAGTTCGCCGAAGCCGAGCAGCGGCTGAACGAGGCCATCAAGGCCAACGAAAAGAGCTTCAAACTCCGCTTCGCCCTGGCCGATGTCTTTTTGAATGCCGGCCAGGCGGACCGGGCGGTCGAGACTTTGAAAAGGTGCCTTGCCCTTTCCAAGGACGAGGGGAACCCGGACATCCTCAAGACGAAAAACCTTTTGGCCTCCATCGCCCTGAGCCGGCAGGAAATTACCCCGGCCTTAGCCTACACGGACGAGGTGCTGAAGGCCAGCCCCAAGAACCTGGAGGCCCGTTTCACCAAGGGCAGGATCCATCTGCTGCGCGGGGAAGGCACCCTGGCGGTGCCCGAGTTCCGGGCGGTGGTCACCGAGAACCCCCAGTTCATCCCCGCCCACCTGGCCATGGCCGACGCCCACGTGTTGAACGCGGAAATGGGCCTGGCTATGGACACGCTCCAGGCCGCCCTGAAAACCAACCCGGCTTCTCCCGAGGTCCAAAGGGCGATCGGGCGCCTGTACGTAATGCGCAAGGATTCCAGGAACGCCGAGGCTTTTTTCCGTAAGATCGCCGCCGATAATCCCGACGACCTTTTGGCGCGGGCAAGCCTGGGGGACCTCTACGCCGCCAACAAGGATTTCACCCGGGCGGAGGCCGAATACGCGGAGATCAAGCGAAAACGCCCGCAAGGGGTTTTGGGGTACGCGAAGCTGGCGGAGCTTTACCTGGCCCAGGGCAAACCGGACCGGGCCGCCCTCGAGCTGGAGCAGGCCCTGAAGCTCCAGCCCGAATCGGCACCCCTCCTGGCCAGCCTGGCGCAGGCCTACCTGGCGCAAAAGAAATACGCCCGGGCGGTTTCGCTCTGCGAAGAGCGGATCGGCCGCGCCCCGAACAACGCGTTTCTGTGGAACCTTCTCGGGGAAGTGGAGGCATCGGAGAAGAATTATAGGAAGGCCGAGCAGGCCTTCCTGAAAGCCGTCGAAATCCAGCCCGACTGGCAGCCCCCCCACGGCAACCTGGCGAAGCTCTACCTCGCGCAGGGAAAGACCGGCGCCGCGGTCAAGACCTTCGAGGACGTGCTGAAGAGAAACCCCGACAACGCGGGGGCCTACATGTCCCTGGCCCAAATTTACCTCCAGACCAAGGATTACCCCAGGGCCATCGGGGTTTACGAAAGGCTTTTGGCCCGGAGGCC
>JACAEW010000045.1 GCA_013388675.1 Syntrophaceae bacterium
ACCGTGGGGACCTTCGCTCAGCGGGGATTAGCCGCCTCTTCGCTAGGCCCTTGCGGCTCTCCGGTCCCCATCACTCGCGACGCGGCCATCTCCCACCCTCTTTTTACATTGGGCGGAATACTCGGGTACTTCCATTGCGGTTGATTCCCCAAGAGCTCTTTGTTCGTCGCTCGCCTGGTTACTTGCCTGCCGTTGTGCAGCTCGATGCTGTCTTCGACCCCGGGGTGTCGGCTTCGTGCTCGTCTCTATCGCACTCGCCGCATGGCCTGCGCCCGTTTAGAAAGGATCGGCACGCTCCCCATATCAGTAATTCTCGGGGCTATGTGTCAGATTCAGGGCTACACCCTTCACCATGTTGCTCTTGCTTGTCTTCCTTTCCGGCTTGCACCGTCAGTCATTACACTACTGGGCGGCTGACTAACCTTACCCAGGAGGGCTTATGCGCTTAACGCCTTTCCCTCTCGGCAGGCAACCATTGCCAGGTTGCCCTAAACTGTTACCCAATCCGCGTCCCCAATCCGCCGGATCATCGTCACCGAAGGCAATTCCGTCGTCGGCTTGATCACCCGGAACGGCATTGCCCGCTACCTCCAAATCATGGGAAGATAAGGGGGGAAAGATGGAGAAGAAAAAGAGACTTCCCCCACCTGTCCTTCCCCGAAGGCTCGAAAAATCGGTTTTGAGCAAGGCATTGGCAGAAATCCTCCCGTTCCCCCCTTTAAAAAAGCGGGGCGGAGGGGGAATTTCCGATGGCCATTTCAAAAAGCTAAATTCATACGATTTTTTTGGAACTTCCGGCTGGAGAATGGCGAACAGAACAAATGGAGGGTTGGCATGAAAAAGGAAATTCAAGAAATGGCGATATTGGGCCTAAGGGTTTCTTTCCTGGGGGTCTTTTTCTTTGCCTGGGGACAGGTCTGTTCCGCATCCGACCTCAGGCTCTTTCAGACTCCCTCCACCGGTTATCAACCCCAGTTTCAGTTCCATGAAAAGAGACTGTACTTCGTTTGGCATGAATATGACGGTCCCGTCCGTCAGGTCTTTACGGGGGAAATGAACGCCGACGGAACGGGCTGGAAGGCGAGAATGAGGACTTCGGGCCTGTTTGATAAAACCTTTCCCCAGCTCCAGGTTTCGGGAGACAGGATCTTTTATGTCCGCCAGCAACCGGATACCGGCAAAAATCGTCAAATCTGGACCATGGAAATGAACCTCGACGGCACGGGATGGAGGGAAGCCCAAAGGACCTCGACCCCCTTCGACAAACAATTTCCCCAGCTCCAGGTGGTGGAGAAAAAAATTTTCTATACCTGGAACGAAACCGACGGAAAACACCGCCAGATCTGGACGGCGCAGATGGGTACGGACGGAACGAACTTTAGGGCGACCCAACGAACCTCAAGCCCTTTTGACAAGTTGGAGCCCCAATTTCATTCGCTCGGGGAGAAGATTTATTTCGTATGGCGGGAATCGGATGGGTCCCATTATCAAATCTGGACCGCCACGATGAATCGGGACGGAACCGGTTGGGAGGCGGTAAAACGAACCGCCACCCCTTATGACAAACACAATCCCCAGTTTCAGGTAGGGGAAGGAAAAATCTTCTTCGCCTGGCATGAAGCGGACCGATCGGATTTTCGAAGGGGAAGGTATCAGGTCTGGACGGCCCAAATGAAAAGGGACGGCACAGGATGGCAGGCGACCCAAAGAACGGCGACCCCTTTCGATAAATACACGCCCCAGCTGCTGCTCCACAGGGAAAGAGTCTATTATGTTTGGGAGGAATCGGACGGAAAATACCGTCAGATCTGGACCGCCTGGCAGAACCAGGATGGAACGGGGTGGGAACCTCGAAAGAGGAATCAATCCCCCTTCGGGAAATACGATCCCCAGTTTCAAATCGTAGGGGGAAAGGTTTACTATGTCTGGCATGAGGATCACGGACCCACGGAACCCATTTGGGTCGCCAGGGAGATCCTGGATTGTACAAAGGCATTCGAACCGCGCATTTATCCATTGGCAGGCCTACCGTCCCAGCCCGGATTTTTTTAATAGGGTTGAGGACCGTTCATTCCGGGAGGGATGAAAAATGGATCGAATCGGAAAAGGCTGCGCGATCCCGGCGGGCTCTTTCGACGCGGTCATCTTCGACCTGGACGGGGTGATCACCGATACCGCTTCCGTCCATGCCGCGGCCTGGAAAGGGATGTTCGACGACTTTCTTTCCCGGCACGCCGCCCGGAACGGAATCCCCTTTCAGCCCTTCGAAATCGAAACGGACTACCGCCTGTATGTGGACGGAAAACCCCGCTTCGACGGGTTGAGGAGTTTCCTTCGGTCCCGGGGAATCCGCCTGCCCGAGGGCCGCGCGGAGGACCCGCCGGGGGCGCATACCGTCCACGGCCTGGCCAGGCGGAAGAATGAAGATTTCCTGAAACGGGTCCGGGAGGAAGGGGTGAAAGTCTACGGCTCCGCGGTGGACCTGATTCACTCCCTGAAAAAGCGAGGATTGAAGACGGCGGTCATTTCCTCGAGCAAGAGCTGCGCCCTGATTCTGGATTCGGTGAATCTTTCGGACCTCTTCGACGTAAGGGTGGACGGGGTGGATTCGGAAATCCTGGGCATTCCCGGTAAACCGGCCCCGGATATCTTCCTCGAGGCGGCCCGGCAATTACGGGTGGCCCCGGAGCGGGCGGTGGTAATCGAAGATTCCGTTTCCGGGGTCCTGGCCGGCCGGGCCGGAAAGTTTGGGCTGGTCATCGGCATCGCCCGGACCGGAGGAAAAGAAGACCTGCTGAAAAACGGGGCCCACGTGGCGGTGGAAGACCTTTCCGAGATTTCCGTCGCCGGGGATTCGGAACCCTGCGAACCGCTGCCCTCCGCCCTGGAGGACTTTGAAAGAATATCCCGCCGGGCCGATGGGAAGCGCCTGGCCGTCTTTCTCGACTACGACGGAACGCTCACCCCCATCGTGGAAACCCCCGACCGGGCGGTCATGCACCAAGACATGCGGGAGGCGGTGATCGAGCTCTCCCGGCTTTGCCCTTTGGGGATCATCAGCGGCCGGGATCTCCAGGACGTGCGGGACAAAGTGCGGATCGACTCCATCGTCTATGCCGGAAGCCACGGATTCGACATCTCCGGGCCCAAAGGACTGCAGGTCGAGAATACGGTGGGGGAGGAATTCCTTCCGGTTCTCGACCGGGCGGAGAAAGAGCTCTCCGAAAAACTCGCCTCGATCCAGGGCCTCCTGGTGGAGCGAAAAAAGTTCGCCATCGCCATCCATTACCGCCTGGTTGACCCCGCCAGGGTGGAAGGGATCGAAAGAGTCACGGATGAGGTCGCCGGCCAAAACCCCAAGTTACGGAAAGCCTACGGAAAAAAGATTTTCGAACTCCAACCCCAGATGGACTGGCACAAGGGGAAGGCGCTTTTCTCCTTGCTTCGCGCCCTGAAACTCGACGAAGAGGATCTGCTGCCCTTTTACCTCGGGGATGATGTGACCGACGAAGACGCCTTCCGGGCGCTGAAGGGGCGGGGAATCGGAATCGTGGTCCGGGACCAGCCCTACGAAACCGCCGCCGCTTACAGCCTCAAGGATCCCGAGGAGGTCCGCGCCTTTCTTCTCCGCCTGATCTCTTTCTGCAGGAGGCGATCATGAACCCCTGGACCCTGGTTTACGAAGGATTCGACCCGCAAAAAGAAGGCCTGCGCGAGGCCCTCTGCACCCTGGGGAACGGGTATTTCGCCACCCGGGGGGCGGCCCCGGAATCCGAAGCGGACAATATTCATTACCCGGGCAAGGAACAGTGCCGGAAGGATCACCTCCTCTTTTCACTTGTCGAAGGACGGGACATACTCCCGGGCGTGCTGAAACAGGGCCAAAATATTCTCCACGGGCACGTCTGGCTGGATGTTGTGACAGGAGGAAAGGACGACCCCTCCCCCTTCCCCCATCGCCTCAATGAGTTCTTCGACCATTTTTTTGACCTGGGCCGGGCTTCCTTGGGGTAGGATTTCCTGGGTATGGGTCCCGCCCCAGAAAGCCATGCGCCCCCGGTATTTCTTCTTGAGTTCGGCCGGGTTCATGCCCGCGGCATTCGGTTGCACCGGGTTGAGGATGTCCACGCCGATCTCGATCAGGTCCTCGATGATCGCGGCCACGGAACCGCAGGTGTGGAAGAGAACTTTCGCCGGGGAAAGATCGTGAATCAACCGGAAGAATTTTTCGTGGCGGGGTTTGATATATTTCAAATAATGCTCACGGCTCACCTGGAGGGATTTCTGGGTTCCCAGGTCATCGGCGCAAATGACGATATCCACCTCCCGGCCCACCGTCTTCAGCTCGTTCTTGGCCGTCTGGAGCGTGACCTCGAGGACGGCGTCGAATAGGGCCTCCAGCCTTCGGGGATGAAGGACAAAATCGATGAACCAGTCTTCGAATCCCCGGAGGTATTGGCTAATGTGGACGAAAGGGGCCGGGAGCGTCAGGATCGCGGCGCAGTCCGTGTTCTCCCGGACCCACCGCACCCGCTCCGCCAGGCCTTTCACCAATCCCGGATCGTCAGGGTCGGGCCAGGGATAATTGGAAATGTCGGCAACGGTGATTTCCCCGGAGAGGGGAAATTCTTTCTGGTCGTAATAGTAGCTGTCCTCCGGATGAACTCGCGTCACCCCCCAGGAATCCCGATAACTCCGCGGGCCGAGTTCCTTCCCCAGGCCTTTGGTCGCCGCACCGGGAAACACGGCGCGGGTGTCGATGTCCAAAGCCCGCAGAATCCGTTCGTCCACCTCCACGACTCTCATCATTCGGTCGCACAGTTTATTTTCGGC
Organism: Syntrophaceae bacterium; assembly: GCA_013388675.1. Classification (GTDB taxonomy): domain Bacteria; phylum Desulfobacterota; class SM23-61; order SM23-61; family SM23-61; genus SM23-61. The sequence continues at coordinate 4,834 of JACAEW010000045.1, forward strand.
TTCAATCCCAAAATGCTTTTTCAGCCGTTCATACCCCTCCACTACGATGCTCGAATCCCTCGTGCCCCCCAGGTCGATGGGAACCCGGTCGGGCTGCCGATGGGATACCGCGGCCATCAC
>JACAEW010000041.1 GCA_013388675.1 Syntrophaceae bacterium
CCCTTTGGCTTTTCTTCGAAGGTCACGACCCTTTGGTTGGAAAGATCCAGACTACCGAACCGACCCGGCGGCTGTACCGCGGTCACCGTGGCCAAGGTCTTTTGTGCCCGGTGAAACTCAATCAGCCGATGGATATCGATATTGCCGACCCCGTCCCCATAGGTAAAGCAGAAATCCTCCTCCCCCAGGTAATTTTTAACCCTCTTCAATCTTCCTCCGGTCATGGTGTTTTCCCCTGTATCCACGAGGGTCACCCGCCACGGTTCTGCGCTGTTCTGATGAACTTCCATCTTGTTCTGCCCCATGTCAAAGGTGATGTCCGACATGTGCAGATAATAGTTGGCAAAATATTCCTTGATGACGTACCCCTTGTACCCCAGACAGATGATAAATTCCGAAATTCCGTGGGTTGAAAATATTTTCATGATATGCCAGAGAATCGGGTTCCCGCCGATTTCGATCATGGGTTTCGGGCGTATGGAGGTTTCCTCCCCGATTCTCGTCCCCAGTCCTCCCGCCAGAATGACGGCTTTCATTTTTCCCCCTCAAGGGGTTGGGAATATCCCCCCCAACGAAATCTTTTTATAGCCCAGAAGATAGGGTTTGCCTAAGGCCGACAGACCTCAATTTGCTCTTCCCGAGGTTGGTATTTAGGAGAATGAAATCAAGTCCCGAGTTCACGTCATCACAAACGGGGAGATTTCGATCACCCTTGGGATTTTCGTTGAAATTTGCGCGGGCGGCTTTTTTTCTTTGATCATATTACCAAAGGCTCACCGGCTCCACGCTGGCCCCATCGATCTCCACGGCCACGGACCGCTGGAGGAGGTCCACGGAGATGATCAGCTTTTCCTTTCCTTCCTTAATTTTCAGGAGAAAGCCCTCGCACCCCTTCAGGGGCCCTTCCACCACCCGGACCATCTGTCCCTCTCTTAAGTAGGGAAAAGGGGAGACTGCGGATTTTCCATCCAGAATCGTTCGGATCGATTCGATCTGGATGTCGGGGACGGGAACCGGGCCCTTTTCGTTGCCCAAGATCCTCGCCACCCCCGGGGTTTTCAGAATTTCCAGCCGGTGGAGAGGGTCCAGAACCTCGTGGACGAAGAGGTAGCCGGGAAAGAGGGCCTTCTGGATTTTCTTTCGACGGTCCTTGCGGCGGCTCCAGACTTCGAGTCTGGGGAGAAAGGCCTGCATCCGCTTGTCCTCCAGGCGTTGGAAGACCACTTCTTCATGCCGGCTTCGCGTATGAATGCAGTACCAGAGGGCTGCTTCTTCATTCGAATAATGGCTCATTTCCAAGATTCCCTTCGACTGGCCCTCGGAAAACTTATTTTTTCCCCTTTTCCTTCTCCTCCCGGCGATGGCCGGAGGAATGCACCCCCTCCCATCGATTGGCCCTTCACTTCTGCTTCGCCCTTTTCTCCCGGGCTTCGTCCTTCAGTCGCTTCACGTGCCCGCGCCCGAGACCCTTCACCTCGCACCCGAGCTCGAAAAACCGGCTGATCTTACCATCATCCAGGATTCCAAAGCAATCGATCACCGCGAGCGGCCGGCCGCTCATGCGCAGGACCGCTTCGGGGGTCAGGTCTCTATAGGCCTGATGGCGGACCGCCAGGACGACCGCATCCACGCCTTCCAGCGCTTTCGCCAGGTCCCGCTGGATTCTCAATTCGGAGAGTTTTTCCTGGTTGCGGAAGAAGCGGGCCCAGGATTTCCCCGGGGACGGATAGGAGTCCTGCTTTTCGAACTCCCACCAGTGTTGAACGTAGGGATCGTGCACTACGATTTCGGCCCCCATTTCGGTCAATTTGCGGACAATGATCTCCGACCCGCTGTAGCGGGTGTCCCCCACGTCCTCCCGGTAAGAAGCCCCCAATACGGCAATCTTGGAAGCCGCCACGATGCGTCCCATGTTCCTGAGCGCGTCCCGCACGATCTCCGCCACGTGAAGGGCCCGGGTGTCGTTGATGTTGATGGCCAGGGGAGTGATGCGGAAGATCTGGTCCTCGAACCCCATCAAAGTGCGGTAGGCCCAGACCCCCAGGCCCCCGTCCTTGGGAAGACAATAGCCCCCGATCCCCGGGCCGGGGAAAATAATGTTGGAATGGGTGGGACGGACCTTGATGGCCTCCAGGACCTTGATGAGGTCGACTCCGTTACGCTCGGCAAAGAGACTCCACTCGTGGAGAAAGGCCAGGATCGTAGCCCGGTAGGAGTTTTCCACCACTTTGCAGGTTTCGCTTTCGATCGGCCGCTCCAGGACGGTGAGCGGATATTTCCGAACATTCAAGACTTCCGAAAGGAATTTTTTCACCCGTTCCCGGGATTCCGGGTTGACCCCGCTGCAGACCCTCCAAAAGTCCCGGATTGAAGCGACGTATTCCCGCCCGGGCATGACCCTTTCAAAGGAATGGGCGATGAGCGGTTCCACATCCTTCAACCCTCGTTTTTCAAAGCCGTTCTTAATCAGGGGGTACGCCACGTATTCTGTGGTTCCGGGGGGCACCGTTGTCTCGATGAGTACGAGACATCCGGGTTGAATTTTCTCCCCGATGATCTTCAGGCTTTCCTCCAAGGCTTTGATGTCCGCGTACCCGTTCTCCACATTCCCCAGGCTTTCTTTCTGGTAATCGCACTGCACATCCACGACCACCACGTCCGCGAGGGAAAGGGCATCGTAGGTGTAAGTTGCCATCAGGGTTTTTTTCTCCAGGACGCAGCGGCGGATCATGGGGGCAACTTCGGGGTCCTCCGCCTCAACCGGGGCCTTCCCTTCGTTTAGGTAAGGGATTTTCCAGTAGGACCGCGGGGATGGCCGTTGCATCCCGATGACAAATTTCGAGGGCCGGCCGTTCGACGGGTCGACGCTATCGGCAACGACGCCCGCCATGACCGCACCGACGAAACCGACTCCCATGACCAAGACAATCTCTCGCCCCAAAGCCCTCTGCTCGGCTGCGATCTTGCGCAGGTTTTCGATTTCTCGATCGTAGTC
>JACAEW010000021.1 GCA_013388675.1 Syntrophaceae bacterium
CGGGCCAGCGCTCCGGAACCCCGGATTTTTCCCGCCGAGGCTGTCCCGCCCCGGGCGGGATGCCCCCCCTGGGCCTATGCGATGGAGTCGTTTTCTCCCTTTTTACCCACTCGATTGGGAGAAGACCCTGATTTTTATCGATTTGAAATCATGAAACGTAGGAATCTATATGTATAAAGAATTTTATGGCTTCTCAGAAGACCCCTTTAACCTCACTCCCGATCCCGGTTTCTTATTCAGCCCCTCAGGATATGAAGCGTTGCGATTCTCCATCGAGTCAGGAATCCAAGAACGGAAGGGGGTTATGGTCATTACCGGCGAAGTGGGAACGGGCAAAACCACCCTCATCAATGCCTTGCTCAAGGAACTGGACGAAAAAATAAAAACAGCTTTTATTTTTAACCCCAAGCTCACATTTAAAGAACTGCTTAAAACGGTCCTTTGGGAATTGAAAATCCCCGTTGCCGGGGAGAGCACGTCTTCTCTTATTAAAAAGTTAAACCAATTCCTCACGGAAAGGATGGCCGAGGGCGAAAATGTGCTGGTGATTATCGATGAAGCGCAGAACTTGGCCGGTAAAGTCTTAAAAAACCTCCACCAGCTTTACCAGCGGGTTCCACCCGGTGTTTATTCGCTCCAGACCCTATTGGTCGGCCAGGTGGAGCTGGAGACCAAATTGAACTCCGAGGAATTACGACCGTTCCGGGACCTGGTGGCACTCCAAAAACAAATCCGATTGTTGAGCGTTCAAGAATCCAAACAATACATCGATCACCGCCTTCGACTCGTCGGAAGTTGCAGTTCAAAGGTTTTTACCCCGGAAGCGGTAGAAGTGATTTGCGAATACGCGAAAGGAATTCCCCGGGTGATCAATCTGATTTGCGATGGGGCTCTTTTTGCCGGATACGAAGCCTCGGCCCCGCTTGTTGACGCCCAAATGGCTAGAAAGGCCATTGCCGAAAATGAGATAACCGTAGAGAAGAACCCCTTTCCGAGGAAAAAAGCCGCCTCCGGGAGGAGAAAGGGAGCCGAAAAGGCGCGCGCGGAAGAAAAAGGGGATTCTATCGCGGGGCCGATCATCAGCGGAAATGGGTCCCTTACGGAAAAGGATAAGATCACCGGGAAGGAAATCCCGGGCGAAAAGAAAGGGGTAACTCAGAAAGAGACTTCCATCGGGGCAAAGGCCGGGGTTATGGAAAGCCTTGGTTTCCGGGAAGAAGAGGCGGGAGGAAGGGGTGCTCCCCGATCCCAAGAAGAGATTGGCTCGCGTCGGGCATGGCCGCTTTTAAGAGTTGCAATCCTTGCCCTTTTGTTGGGATTCCTGGCGGTATTTTATTCGTTGTATCGGCCTGACATTCTGGTTTCCCCTTTGCTACCAGAGGAGGAACCCACGATTCCCTCCTTGGATCAACGGCCAATCGATGAAGAGGAGAAAAGAAGTGTCGAGGGGAAAAAGACCCTCAAGGTCGAGGAAGGTTGGAACCTATCCATCCTGAGCAAAATATCCTATGGATCGGTGAATCCATCTTTCATCGACCTGATCCTGGAAGCCAACCCTCAGATCACCGATTTGAACCGGCTCCAAGTCGGCAATTCCCTCGAAATTCCCGAAATCAGCGAAAAACTGTTGCTCCGGGGGGCAGGCCACGGCAACCTGAAAATTCACCTGGGAACTTTTGCCGACAGGGACCAAGCCCGCGGGTTCAGGGATGTTCCTGTTTTACAGGGGAAGACCTTGGAGATGGTTCCTCGCAAAGTCTCCTCCCGAGAAACCTGGTATCAACTGTTTGCGGGCCCGTTTGAGAATGAGGAGGAGGCTTTGGAATCGATTCAGGCCCTCAAGCAGAGGGGTCTCCTGCCCTTTTTCCCCAGTCTTCGAAAAACATCCTAGAAAAGGCAGCGGCGGCCGCAGGATGCACGATCGATTTTCTCGCCCTGTTATTCCGCCGTCAGGATGGGGGAAGTGATTCGTCCCGGTGGGGCGCCATCGATCTTCCCCGGGAAGCCAAAGGGATGGCCCCAACCCCCCAAACCCCCTGCTTTTTTGTTGCCCCTTGAATCCGGGCTGTGTTAAAAAGATAAATCATCGTTCGGGAAGGAAGGAGATCGGCATGAACCTCAAAGCGAAGGTTTACGTGGAAAACCAGAAAAAGAGGGTCCAGGAAGCCCTCAACAACCGCCTTACCCTCCTCAAAGAAAAGGGGTTGAAGGATAGCCAGATTCAAAAGGACGCCACCATACGAAAACTAAAGGCTCAGCTCCGAAAAGCGGACTATCGATTGGGCAGCATTGCGGCCCAAGAGAAGCTCAACCAAGAGAGGGCCCAGGCCAAACTGGATCGGGAGGCTGCGAAAAAGGCGGCCAAAGAAGCCGCCCCGGTCGAAGCGGGAAAAGAGGAGCCGGAGAAGAAGGAAAAGAAGGCCAAGAAAGAAAAACCGGAAAAGCAGGGCAAACCGGAAGGGAAGGCGGAAGGCAAAAAAGAAAAAAAACAGCCGAAAGAAAAGCCGGAAAAGGGACCGGAGCCGGAAGGAAAGGGATAGGGAGAATTGGGCCGGATCGAACCGTTCGCCGTTCGAGCACCGGGAATTCAACCGCCGGGGCGTTGCAAGATAAAATTGATGGTCCCGTAAAAAGTCCCCAGAAGCGTCACCCCGGAGAAAGCCGGGGTCCAGGGCGCATTGAAATGGCCAGATTTCGGCCTTCGCCGGAAGGACAGATTTTTGAATTTCGATTTTTTACGAGATCATCAAAATTGGTAAATGGAATGGAAAACGCACCCCGAATGGTATCGCGGACTACCCGGGCTCGGGGTAGCTGCCCCGTCCGGGTTGTGGAAGGAGGAAGAATCGAGGTTGGCCGGGAAAAAGGCAACGGTTCCAAGCATAAAAAGGGGGAATAAACTCGGTTGAGTTCCCCCCCCTTTGGGCGTTTGAGGATTCGATTCTTTCTTGGGTCCCGGATCACTTTGCCGGGACGATGTCCACCCGACGGTTTTTCGCCCAGGCCTCTTCGTTATGACGCGGGTCCAGGGGTCGTTCTTCCCCGTAGCTCACGGTAGTCATTCTTTGGCTGGAGATTCCCAATCCTTCGAGGAAAGCCTTGACCCCTTCCGCTCTTTTTTGTCCCAAAGCCAGGTTGTATTCCGCCGTTCCCCGCTCGTCGCAATGCCCCTCCAGCCTCACCTTCACGGTGGGGTTGTTTTTGAGCCACTGGCTATTTTGGGCCATAATCTCTTTCTGGTCTTCCCGGATCGACCACTGGTCGAAATCGAAGAAAATCGGTTCCAACTTGACTGTTTTCAGGGCGGCGTCCCGAGCCGCCGCTTCGCGCCTGGCAGCCTCTTCCTGCAGGGCTTTCTCCCGCAAGGCCTTCTCCTTCAGGGATTCTTCGCGGAGGCTCTCCTCCTCGAGCTTCTTCTCCTTCTCCACCTCAGCAGTCTTTTCGGGCGCAATCGCCTCCGTTTTGGCCTCCTGGGGAGGTCTGGGTTCAACTCGGGAGGGAGTATACCCCACCGAATCGGAACGGATGGTTTTTTTGGCACACCCGACGCCCAGCGCGATGGCCGGGATCAAAAGCGCCAGCAGAAGAACTCTTATGCCTTTCATTCCCCTTCTCCTATTTCAGCTTTTTATTAAAAGC